>CAMWLX010000004.1 GCA_947175225.1 uncultured Porphyromonadaceae bacterium | reverse complement strand
AAAGTATTATTTCATTGTCTTGCGATGATGGCGCAAGTGGTATAGGAGTATTCTCATTCATAATGCATAATTAGCTATAATTTAACATTTTGGTAATGAGTATCAGATAATAATCGATCCTTCTTTAATATTTAGAGGGGCTGAGACTGCCCCTCTAATAATTACTTTGCCGGGAGAATCTCGATCCAGTAGCCGTCGGGGTCTTCGATGAAGTAGATGCCCATGTCGTGGTTTTCGAAGCATATGATTCCTAACTCTCGATGGTAGGCTCTCACGGCTTCGAAATCTTCGCCTGTGCTGATACGAAAAGCCAGATGCGTTTCATTTTCTCCAAGCTCGTAAGCCTGAGGATGATCTTTAAGGCAGGTGATCTCAAGACGAAAGGGGGATATTCCGTCGGAGAGATATGTGATTGTGAATGCTCCGTTTGGTCCATTTATGTGAGAAGACTCCTTGAGCCCTAAGGCTTTCTCATAGAATTTTATACTGCGGTCGCGGTCGGCTACATTGATATTGTAATGATCAAAATGAAGTTTGAAATCCATAGTGGTAAAAGTATGAGTTTTGTGAAAATTAAAAGATTATTTAGTTACAATGTTCCGAATTTATAAAAACTCTGGCAAAATCAGATGCCAGAGTCCCGGTTAATAATCATTTAATCCTGTTGTCTCTTGTCGCTCCAAGATTGGAGTCGATCGTATTCTTCTTTTGTAATTCGCATGAAAGATCCATGCTGTGGGCGTTTCACTCCTTTGATGTTTTGAGGATTCTTGAAATTGCGCATATTCTCATCGGCCTCACAAATGCGATAATTGCGGGGTTTGGATGAATATTCAATGTATCCTATATGCCATGTGTCTTCTCCCGGAAGCTGAAAGGCAGATACCCCCTCGCATTTCTTATTCCCTTCAAAATCGATGTAATCATCATCCACAGGCTCTCCCCAAGGTCCCGTAAGAGATGGACTCGTGGCAGTGAACAATCCGGGTTTGCCTCCCTCTTTTTTGATCATCATATGCCATTGTCCATCAGCAGGCACCCAATTGATATCCGCATCAATGGTAGCATATCCCCAGTCAAACAGCAATTTGGGTTGGGTTAAAGTAGTGAATGATTCATCGGCATATGAGTAATACATACGGTCATAAGGCTCTTCATCACGATTCCACATAGAATAATATATCATATATCCACCCTTCTTGCCATCAGGCCATTCGTACGTGGCATCCCACATAATCTGTGGAGCCCAGACACGGTTGATGGTTGACCAATCTTTATACACACTCTCATCATCGGGATTGCTGAAAATCTCTTTTCCTTTTCGGTAGTCGAATGATGTTGATTTCCAATTGATGAGGTCATCGCTTGTCAGCAGGCAGATTCCGTAATTATCCCAAGTTTCCTTTTTGCCAAGTCTTTTTCTTGAAGCTTCATTGGCTTCCATATCAGTGCATACCATGAGAAAACCCTTGTCATCGTGACGGCGACAAATAAATGCATCGCGGGTGCGTCCTTCGATGGGGGCAAGTTGATGATCGCTGAAAATAGAATCACCTTCTAAAAGGTCGTGATATTCAATGCCATCTTCGCTAATAGCATAGGCAGTCCAGGCTGGTCCGGCATCATTCATGTGGCAATAAAGAATATGGTCGCCTTTTTGAAGATTGCCGACTTCTTTAGGAAGCCGGTCTGAAGCAGCTGCAGAAAGTCCAAGTAGAGACAATGCAGACATTGTGATAATTAATGATTTCATGATTAAAGTGTTGTATCGTCGATTTATGATGCCAAATTAGTAAGTTTTTTTCATTCTTGCAAATATTCCGCTCTAATATTTTAACATATCAGTCAATTTTAGTAAATTTGCAGTTATGTTTTGCAAATATTCAATAACAACAGCATAATTATGAAAAAATCAATTTGCTTATCCCTGATGGCTATGGCCTCTGCCATAGCGTTGGCAGAGACGCCACTTTGGCTAAGAGACGCTGCTATATCTCCTGATGGGAAGAGTATCGCCTTTACATATAAAGGTGATATCTACTCAGTGCCGGTTGGTGGGGGAGAAGCCCGCCAGCTTACTTCTAACGAAGCTTTTGACTCCAAACCCGTTTGGACTCCGGATGGAGCTCGGATTGCTTTCCGCAGTGACCGCCAAGGAAGCGATGATATCTTCATCATGAATGCTAATGGAGGCAACGTAAAACGTCTGACTACTTCAAGCATAGCAGAAATGCCACTCGCTTTCCTCAATGATTCAATTCTATTGTTCTCCGCCAATGAGATGCCTGCCCGAAACTCAACGCAAGCTCCGATACTGCCCCAGACTTACTCTTTAAATGTAAATCGACCGGGCACCCGACCGTCAATGTTCCTCTCCTTGCCGATGCTATTCTCTTCTGCCGGGAAAGATGGCAAGATTATATTCACAGACAAAAAGGGATATGAGGATCCGTTTAGAAAGCATGAGCGCAGTTCAGGCACCAATGACATTTGGCTTTACGACAACGGCACTTTCAAGCAGCTTACATCGTTTAATGGTCATGATCGTAATGCTGTTTGGGCTCCTCAGGCAGATTCCTTCTATTTCCTTTCGGAAGAAGATGGAACTCTCAATGTATATGCTTCTGACTTGAACGGAAGCAAACGCAAGCTGACATCTTTTGAAAAGCATCCTGTCAGGAATCTTTCTATTTCTGACGGTGGACTGATGGCTTTCAGCTGGGACGGCGAACTATATACGTTGGCAGATGGTGGGCAGCCACAGAAAGTCAATGTAAATGTGATAGCTGATGACTATGATTCCGATCTCGTGAAGCGTTATGTCTCAAATGGAGCATCGTCATTCTATGTGGCTCCCAAAGGTAATGAATTGGCAATAGTAATTCGTGGCGATGTATATGTCACGGATGCAAAATACAAGACTACTAAGCGAATTACCGACACTCCCGATCAGGAGCGTACCGTAAGTATTTCTCCTGATGGAAAGACAATGGTCTATGATAGCGATCGTGATGGATATTGGCAACTTTTCACAGCGAAGATCAAAAATCCTGATGAGGATCAGTTTGCTTATGCGACTGACATCGTAGAAGAACCTCTGTATAAATGCGCAACAAGCGCAATGCAGCCTATAATAAGCCCGGATGGCAAAAAGGTAGCGTTTCTGGAAAACCGTTCTGAACTCCGTGTCATTGACCTTGATACTAAGAAAGTGACCACTGTGCTTGACGGCAAATACAACTATTCTTATTCTGATGGCGACCAGCAGTTTGCTTGGAGTCCCGACAGCCAATGGCTTATAATGAATTATATCGGTGTCGGAGGGTGGAATAATACAGATATAGCTCTCGTCAAGGCTGACGGCACTGAGGTGGTAGACCTGACTGAGAGTGGTTTCAGCGAAGGCAATCCAAAATGGGTGCTCGGAGGTAAAGGTATTGCATTTGAGTCTGCCAAATATGGCATGAAGAACACCGGCAGCTGGGGCAACCAAAGCGACATCATTCTTATGGCTCTTGATGGCGAAGCGTGGGACGACTTCAATATGACTGAAGAAGAAGCAGATTTGAAGGAAAAGGCTTCCAAAGATAAGGATGAAGGAGATGACAAAGACAAAAAAGAGAGTAAGAAAGATAAGAAAGGAAAGAAAGACAAGAAAGATGTTAAGAAGGATGAGACTCCCAAGTTTACTCCTGATCTCTCCAACCGCCGTTACCGCACAAAGCGCTTGACCGGCAATTCGGCCCTTATTGGCGACTATTTCCTTACGACTAAAGGTGATAAACTTTACTATACTGCGTCCAGCACAGAGGGTAAACGTAATCTCTATTGCCGCAATCTGAAGAAGGGAGACGTGTCGGTGATTTCATCCGGGATCAGCGGTATCGAGCCTGACGCTAAGGGTGAAAATCTCTTCTTATGGGGAAATGGGGGCATCAAGAAGATGTCTCTATCCAATGATAAGATAGAGGATGTAGAGTATGAGGCTTTATACGATCGTAGTCCATCAAAGGAACGCGAATATATCTATGATCATATGCTGCGTCAGGTCAACGATAAGTTCTACGATGAGAATCTGCATGGAGTGGATTGGGCATTTTATGGCGATCACTATCGTAAGTTTCTGCCATATATCTCCAATAACCGTGACTTCGCTGAGATGCTGAGTGAGATACTTGGAGAGCTAAATGCTTCCCATACCGGAGGACGTGCATATGGAAACGGACCTTCATTGTCAACTGCCTCCTTGGGAGCATATTTTGATGAGGAATATGATGGCGATGGACTGAAGATAGCAGAAATCATAGCGCGTGGACCACTTTCTACCAAGTCTGCCGACTTGAAAGCCGGTGATATTATCCTTGCTATTGATGGAGAATCGATTTCCCCACGACAAGACTATAATTCTATGCTTGAAGGAAAGGCAGGAAAGAAGGTCCGTCTGTCAGTGAAAGGAAAAGATGGTAAGGTCCGCGATGTGTCGATAAGACCTGTCTCAATGGGTGGACTGTCAAATTTAAGTTATGACCGCTGGGTAGAGCATAATGAGAAAGTTGTAGACAGCATTTCAGGGGGAAAGATCGGATATATCCATGTACAAGGGATGAATACAGCAAGTTATCAGAATGCCTATGAGCGTCTGCTTGGCAAGTATCGTAATTGCGATGCAGTGGTGGTAGACACCCGTTACAATGGTGGAGGTTGGCTCCATAATGACCTTGCTATTCTTCTCAACGGCAAAGAATATGCACGTTATTCACCACGTGGACAATATATTGGTAGCGAACCTTGGGCACAATGGACAAAGCCATCTGCAATGCTCGTAAATGAGTGTAACTACAGTGATGCATCAGGCACTCCCTATGTGTTCCAGACTCTTGGTATTGGAGATGTAGTGGGAGCTCCTATTCCGGGAACTATGACTGCTGTATGGTGGGAAACGCAGATTGACCCAAGCCTTGTATTTGGTATTCCGCAGGTGACAAATCTCTCAATCGATGGCAAACCTCTTGAGAATACTCAGCTCAACCCGGATGTCATCATATATAATGCTCCGGCTGACGTAGAAGCCGGTCGCGATGCTCAGCTTGAAGGCGCAGTTAAACACCTGATGAATCTGAAGAAATAAATTAGATAGTATAAAAAAATCAGATAATCGTTAATATAAAGGCGGACTCCAGAGGAATCCGCCTTTAATCGTCTGAATATTCTTATTTAATCGTCAATCGTTATGCTTTAAGCTTGGCGATTGTGGCAAGCGCTTCGCGGCATCTGTCGGTGACATATTGCCAGTCGCCTGCTGCTACTTTGTCTTTCGGGAAGAGCTTGGAGCCCATGCCTACGCAGTAGACGCCTGCAGCAAACCACCCTTTGAGGTTTTCCTCTGTCGGTTCAACTCCACCGGTCACCATAATTTTAGACCATGGCATTGGCGCGAGCATTCCTTTTACAAATTTAGGACCGAGAACATCGCCGGGGAATACTTTGCAGAGATCACAGCCGAGTTCCTGCGCGAAACCGATTTCAGAAACTGTACCACATCCGGGGGTATAAGGTATGAGGCGACGGTTGCAGACCTTAGCCACTTCAGGGTTGAAGAGTGGCCCTACTACAAAGCATGCACCCTGCTGGATATAAAGAGATGCAGCTGACGGCTCTACGATAGAGCCAACACCAAGTGCGAGATCCGGGCACTCCTTAGCAGCAAACTTGATTACTTCTGCAAAAACCTCATGAGCAAAGTCGCCGCGGTTTGTGAATTCAAATGCGCGTACACCACCATCATAGCATGCCTTTACTACGGCTTTTGCCACTTCGGGATCCTTGTGGTAGAATACCGGAACCATAGGTGCCTCTGCCATTTTGGCGAGGACCTGGAGTTTATCGAATTTTGCCATTGTTTTAATTAGTCAAATTGTCAATTTGATGGATTAACGCTGTACGCGACCGTTGGCGCTTCCGCCAGCGAGTGCTTTTACTTCAGCGATAGTCTCAAGGTTGAAGTCGCCTGGGATAGTCTGCTTGAGTGCAGATGCTGCTACGGCAAATTCAAGAGCTTCTCCCTGAGTCGGCAAGTTGAGAAGCCCATAGATCAGACCGCCGGAGAAAGAGTCGCCGCCACCAACGCGGTCGATGATCGGGTTGATGTCATAGCGCTTTGATTCATAGAATTCTTCTCCGTTGTAGATCATCGCTTTCCAGCCATTGTGGGTTGCGGAGTATGACTCGCGGAGAGTAGAAGCCACATATTTGAAGCCGAATTCTTTAGCCATAGCCTCGAAAATTCCTTTGTAGCCTTCAGCGGAAGTCTCGCCTGCTTCTACGTCAGCATCAGGCTTGAAGCCAAGGCAGAGCTCAGCATCTTCCTCATTGCCAATGCAGACATCTACATACTGCATAAGAGGACGCATGATATACTGTGCTTTCTCGCTTGTCCAAAGTTTCTTACGGAAGTTGAGGTCGACTGAGACTGTCACACCATGGCGCTTAGCTGCTTCGCATGCAAGGCGTGTGAGTTCTGCGGCCTTGTCGCTGATGGCAGGAGTGATTCCGCTCCAGTGGAACCAATCTGCACCTTCCATAATCTTGTCGAAATCAAAATCAGAAGGATCTGCTTCTGCAATTGCAGAGTGAGCACGGTCATAGATCACTTTAGAAGGACGCATCGATGCGCCTGTCTCGCAGTAATAGATTCCGACACGATCACCACCACGGGCGATATACTGCGTGTCGACACCATAACGGCGAAGTGCATTGACTGCAGCCTGTCCGATCTCATGTGTAGGCAGTTTCGTTACAAACTTTGCGTCCATTCCATAGTTGGCGCAACTTACTGCGACATTTGCCTCGCCGCCACCCCAGATGACTTCGAAGTTGTCGCACTGAATAAATCGCCGATGTCCTTCCGGCGATAGACGGAGCATTATTTCTCCAAGGGTTATTACACGTTTCATAACGCAAATTTAAGCAAAAAAATGCAAACATCATAATATTGCATAAGAAAAAAATAATTTTTTCGTTTCTTATACAGGTACGCTCATTTGCGGTGACTATACTGAATGAAGCTTTCCACGCTATATATGAGATATTTCAACATATTTTGGATGGCAATGCGCCTTATAGCTCTGACGGTTCTTGCCGGCAGTGCTTCCTCTGCGTATGCCAAGTGGGGAGACAAGGTGCCTAACAGACAATATGCTGACTTGAAGCGCTGGCATTGGGGTTTTTCTGTGGGTACACACGTCCAGGATCTGGCGTTTACTCATTCCGGCTTCATATCAGAAGATGGAAGGCAGTGGCAAATGGAAGTCCCTGACTTTTCACCCGGATTCAATGCGACAGTGCTTGGCGATCTTTGTCTTCACAAATATTTTAATCTCCGATTGTCGCCGGGAATGTATTTCGGCTCAAAGACTGTGCATATGTTCGACTATAATAGTGGTGAAAAGCAGGTGCAGGATGTCAAAAGCGCCTTGGTGGTGGTCCCATTGGATCTTAAGATATCGGGCGACCGCCTGCACAATACCCGTCCCTATTTCACAGCCGGCGTGATGGGTGTGTTTGATATTTCTAAAAAGAGGTCTGATCCAATAGTCACCAACTCTTTTGATACAATGCTCACTGTCGGGTTGGGCTGCGACTTCTACCTCCCCTTTTTCAAACTCTGTCCGGAGATAAAGTTCTGTTTCGGACTTACAGATATTCTGAAGCATAATCGTCCGGATCTCGACGAGGATCCGGCTACTATGCAAATCACACAATCACTGACAAAGATGAAGAGCAACATGGTGGTGCTCTCCTTTTATTTTGAATAGATGGATAAGTCGCTACAAAAATTCCGAGTCTTGGCTATCTCTGCCATATGTGTAATATCAGCTCTTCTCCCTTCTTTGGTAGTGGGGCAGAGTGATCCTCTTTACACCCAAGCATGGGCTTTGCCTACGCTCTATAATCCGGCAGCCGTCGGATCTACAGACTTTTTGCGTATTCGGGGGGCGGCCCGTCTGCAATGGGCAGGTATCCGAAACGCTCCAAAAAGTTTTACCGGGGCTGCGGATATCCCATTCAAGTTGCTTGGCAGAAGATGGGGTGGCGGTGTCAATGTTACTCAAGAGGAAATAGGACTCTTTAGTAATACCTATGTTAATGGCCAGATAAGCGGAAGATTGAAAAAACTCTTTGGTGGGGAACTGACAATTGGAGTGCAAGTGGGATATTTTGGTTCAAGTTTTCGAGGATCAGATGTCTACATCCCTGACGATGACGATTATCATGACTCCAACGACCCTTCTATCCCAAACCAGGATGTAGGCGGCGGAACAATCGACTTCGGGGCAGGGTTGCAATATGTACATCCAAAGTTTCATGTTGGAGTTTCCGTGCTACATCCCGCCGCTCCGAAAGTGAAGCTTAACACTAAGGGTACGACTTCATCAAATGCCACTTCAGACCATCATGAATTCGAAACTTATGTGTCTCGGACACTCTATCTTGTCGCTGGAAGCAATATTTCGGTCAAAAACACGTTAATAGAATTGCAGCCGGATCTCATTGTAGCCTCAGACTTGAAGACAGTCTCAGGGGTGTTGTCGATCAAAGGATGGTACAATAAAATGATGTTCGGTGGAATAGCCTACAGATGGGACGATGCTGTAAGTGTCAACATCGGGGCTGAAATAAAGAATTTCCTACTCGGGTATTCCTACGATATCCCAACTTCACGGATACTAAAGGCATCGAGTGGGAGCCATGAGATAACGGTTGGCTATCGGATGAAGCTTGACTTCAATGGTAAGAACCGTAACCGCCACAGAAGCATCCGACTGATGTGACAACCTATAACGCAATCAATACAACCTCTTTATATAAATGAGAATTTCAGACACTAAAAATATCAGAACCGCGTGTATGCGCCCGGCTTTAAGGGCAGCATGCATCGCTACTGCCATGTTTTCGCTTGCAAGCTGCTCTTCGCTCGGGCGTGGGGGTGCCGGTGGCGAAGTGACCGGCGTTGGCGGCAGTACATTCGCCGAGCCTGTACCTTACGGTATGGTTCTCGTAGATCGTGGTGGATATGCCATGGGTCCGGCCAAAGATGACTCCATATGGGGTGTGAAGGGAAATCCGCGTGGTGTGTCTGTGGATGCCTTCTGGATGGATGAGACCGAAGTGACCAACTCCAAATATAAGCAGTTTGTACTCTGGGTCCGCGACTCCATCATCAGAGAGCGTCTTGCAGATCCCGCCTATGGAGGCAATGAGGCATTCAAAATTGAGGAAGATAAAGAAGGGAATCCCGTCACTCCATATCTTAACTGGAACAAACCCATCCCATGGAGGAATGCCAATGAGGATGAGCAGCGAGCCATAGAGAGTGTCTACCGCACTAATCCTATCACAGGGCAGCGGGAGCTTGATCCTACGCAGCTTAATTACCGATATGAGATTTTCAATCATACAGAAGCAGCTAAGCGTAAGAATCGCCTTGATCCCTCGCGCCGCGACTACAACACTGATAATCCCATCAGCAATGAGCTTCCGATTATCTCGAAAGATACAGCATATTTCACTGATGAAGGAGAAATCGTGCGTGAGACTGTGACTCGACCCTTGAGTGGCGACTTTGACTTCCTGAATACGTATATTGTCAATGTATATCCCGACACTACAGCGTGGATCAATGACTTTGACAATGCTTACAATGAGCAATACACACGTCTTTATTTCTCTAATCCGGGCTATAACAACTATCCTGTGGTGGGTGTGAGCTGGGATCAGGCTAATGCTTTTGCCAACTGGCGTACTGACTATTTGCGCCGTAGCTTAGGGAAAGAAGGAATATATGTCGAGCCATATCGCCTTCCGACTGAGGCAGAGTGGGAATATGCTGCTCGTGCCGGAAATTCAGAAAGCTCATTCCCATGGAGTGAGACTCTTCCAATGGATGAACGCGGATGCTTCTATGCCAACTTTAAGCCCGGCGATGGCGACTATGTGCGGGATGGACATATCATTACATCTCCCGTAGGCACTTATCAAGCCAATGATTTTGGACTTTTCGATATGGCCGGCAATGTCAGCGAATGGACATCCACAGCCTTCACCGAAAGTATCGACAGGCTCACAAGCGATATTAATCCTGAATATCGCTACAATGCTGCTATTGAAGACCCTTATAAGATGAAGCGTAAGATAGTGCGTGGAGGAAGCTGGAAAGACATCATGCACAATCTCCGTAGCGATCTCCGCCAATGGGAATATCAAAACGAGCAGCGCTCTTATATCGGTTTCCGGTGTGTCCGATCTCAGATAGGCTTCGCAAAGGGAACTCAGAAGAAAAAATAACTCACAGACCAAACAACAATATCATTCCGATGGTCAAAATACGCAAATACGCCAACTTCATTGAGCGCTTCCTTCATGGCGAAAAAGGACAGCGTTTCTTCAACATCGCTTATTCAATCGGTGCCGCCGTCGTCATTTGGGGCGCTCTTTTCAAGATCCTTCACCTTCCTGGGGGTAGCACACTGCTTTGTATAGGTATGGGCACTGAGATTGCCATGTTCCTTCTGACAGCATTCGACCGTCCACCAAAAGACTATCATTGGGAAGATGTATTCCCTGTGCTTGACACCCATAATCCTGAAGATCGTCCCGATCTAAAAGGACATGAAGGAGGAGGCTTTATTGGAGTCTCCGGGGGTACGGGCGGCGATGTCTCCGGCGGTGTTTCCGGTGGAATATCAGGCGGCGGTGTTTCCGGTAGCGGTGTCGTCGGTGGAGTATCAGGTGGAGTCATAGTCGCCGGTGGAGGTGGTTTTGGTCAGGCAGGTCTGACGAATAGTGAGGCTGTTCAGGCAGATCAGACTGGAGGCCAATCCGGTCCCATTATAATCGGCGGTGGCGGCTCAGGCACAGTAGGTCCGAACATTGATATCAATGAGGAAGACACTGAGAATCTTGTCGAGTCGATGAAAGATATGGCTGAGCAGATGAAGGGTGTCACTGAGCAGATTGCCCAGCTTAGGGAGACTACGGATGCTCTAAATAAAGTGAGCGAGGTGCTTCTTAATTCGTATAAGGCCATCACAGATAATTCAGAGTCTGTATCTGCATCCTCTAATGGATATGTAGAGCGTCTTGAAGATCTCAATCGCAATATCGGCGGTCTCAACACCATCTATGAGATTCAGCTCAAGAGCATCAGTTCGCAGCTTGAGAGCATCGACCGCGTCAACCGTGGCTTGAAAGATATTCGGGACATGTATGAAAAGTCGGCAAACGAATCAAGCCGCTATTGCGAAGAGACAGAGCGCATGAGCCGCTACATGCGCCAGCTCAATAAGATATATGAGAATATGATTACAGCCATGACAATGAACATGGCTAATCCAATGGCTGGAGCTCCCAGACAAAATCCATTTGAACAATCCCCAAAATCTGACAACTGAAGACAGACAGCTGAAAACTGACAACTGAATACTAACAATGGCAGGAGGAGGAAACAATGTAGCAAGAATGTCGCCACGACAGAGGATGATCAATCTTATGTATATCGTACTCACGGCCATGCTCGCCCTCAATGTATCGAGCGATGTGCTCAATGGCTTTACTCAGGTGCAAGATTCATTGCATCGTACTAACGACAATCTTTCTACAAAAAATAAAATACAATTCGACTATTTGGCGGAACTCTATGAGAAGAATCCTGCCAAGGCCGGACCATGGTATGAGAAGGGAAATACTCTCCACGATCGTACCCTCAAGCTTTATACACTTATAGAAGAGGCTAAGAATGATATAGCTGTTAAGGCCGACGGCAAGAATGGTGACTATACTAATCTCACTAATCTTGACGACCTTGAGGCGGCTTCAGCCGTGCTTCTCAATCCTTCTTCAAAACGGGGTGAGAAGTTGCGTGAGGCTATTGATGAGTATAGGGAATACGTCACTACGCTCGTTCCCGACACTGTAAAACGAAGGGTCATCAAGGAAATGCTGTCTACAAAGACCAGTGCGGTCAAAGGTACGGTAGGAGAAGTGAAATGGGAAGAGAAACTATTTGATAACATGCCTGCTATCGCAGCCGTAACCATGCTCACAAAGATACAAAACGACGTAAGCCAGGCTGAAAGTGAGGCACTTGCCAACCTTATTACCAATGTTGACATAGGAGATGTCAGAGTGAATGAACTGAATGCATATGTGCTTCCAAACTCCAATATGGTGATGCGAGGTGGAAAATATTCTGCAAGGATAGTGCTTGCAGCCATCGACACTACCATGCGGCCGGAAATCTTCATCAATGGGCAGAAACTGGGCAATCCTGACGGATTGTATGAATTTGTTGCCGGCCAGACGGGAGCTCATGAATATTCAGGCTACCTTGAAGTGAAGAAGGGTGATGGAACTCTTGAGAAACATGAGTTTAAGTCGCAATACAACGTCATCGAACCGATGGCTACCATTTCTCCGACTATGATGAATGTGCTTTATGCCGGCATTGATAACCCTATCTCAATTTCAGTGCCGGGGATGCCTATGACCGCACTTACAGCTACTATGACTAATGGTGGTCTTACACGTAGTGGCGACCACTGGATTGCCCGACCCACAAAAGTCGGTGAAAATGCTGTTATCAATGTTTCGGCAAGTGTTGATGGGCATAGCCAGAATGTTGGAAGTATGACTTTCCGCATTCGTCAGCTTCCGGATCCTACAGCCTACATTACTGTAAAAGATGCTCAAGGAAATCCTACTGTATATAAGGGCGGACCTAAGCGTATCAGTAAGGCTTCGCTTATGGCTGCCGAGGGGCTTTCGGCATCTGTGGATGATGGAATCCTTGACGTGGCTTACACAGTTGTGTCATTCTCGACAATTTTCTTTGATTCGATGGGTAATGCTATTCCTGAAGTGAGTGATGGGGCCAAGTTCTCAGGAAGGCAGAAGGAACAGTTCCGACGCCTCAAAAATGGACAGCAATTCTTTATCTCTGACGTTAAAGCTAAAGGTCCGGATGGTATAACCAGAACGATTTCACCTATGCAGGTAGTTCTCAATTAACAAGAAATGACAATGAACGCATTCAAAAAAATACTCCCTATAGCTGCTATTGCAGCAATCTCCTTCACCATAATGGCGCAAGATAACACCGGTGTGGTGCGTCGGAATGCTGGTTCAAAGAGAGGTCAGAAACAGGAAGAGACTTCTGGACCCAAGATTACTGACAGGATGCAAGGATTTTTCGATAGCCCTAAGACTCATGATGCTGATGTCGCTTATAGACGCGACATCTATCGTCAGCTTGATGTGAAGAACGTTCCGGAAAATACTCCACTGTATTTCCCGGAAGATATAGTTGATGGGCAGCAAAACCTTTTCCGTATCATTCTCAGTTTGGTGGTAGATGGGAAAATACCTGCTTATGAATATCTTGATGGAAGGGAAGTTTTCACCGACCAATATAAAGTGAAGGTTGGCGAGATGCTCGATCGTTTTGATATTTACTATCAGACGCAGGGAAATGGTGATAAGGCGACATATACGATTGAAGAGGCAGATGTCCCCACCGGTCAGGTGTTGAAATATTATATTATTGAGAAGTGGGAATTTGATCGCCGTTCCAACCAGATGAAGACCAAGGTGCAAGCTATCTGCCCGGTATTGACCAGAGGAGGTGATTTCGGAGGAGATGCCAACTATCCTATGTTCTGGGTGAAGTTTGATCAATTGCGTCCATATCTTGCTCAGCAATACGTCTTCTTGAGTGATGATAACAATCTTCCTCAATATAGTCTTGATGATTATTTCAATCTTGGAATGTACAAGGGTGAAATATACAAGACTAAGAATCTGCGCAATTTATCAATGGCTCAGATGTTTCCTGATGAGGATGACATGAAGCGTGCGCAAGACAGCATTGACGCTCGACTACGTGAATTTGGCAAAAATCTTTGGGTGCCGACCCGCGAGGAATACCTTGCGATGAAAGATGCAGAAGAGGAAGCTGCGGCAGCGCGTGAGCTCGCTGCTGCTGAGGGAGACTCTATTCCGGAAAGGACTGTAGTGTCTGTTGATGAAGAGAAAACTGAAGCTACTAAGACAAGGGCTTCAAAACGCTCCGGGCGAAAGAAATCATCGTCATCTTCTTCCTCAAAGAAAAAAACATCCACACCAAAAGTATCTCAGCCGAAATCTTCAAGTTCGTCTGCAAGTAATGCCAGTGCTGATAAATCAGTCAGAAGGCGTAAACGTTAAGACAATTGGCAGAAAGGTCTGCAGCAAATTATGATTTTATTCTCGTCCAAAGCATTTTAACTGATACTGCGGAAAGAATAGAAAGAAAGATCACGCCAATAACATTAAGGATCATGCCTTGAAGCGTAAAGCACAATATTGTCATGGCGATTCCTGAAGCCAAGGAAAGTATCATAATGCGGAATGCTGTAGGAGTGAGCTTGTACCCGTAGAGATGATGGTTTACCACAATATAGACGCATAGACACACCATGCAGTCGATGATGGCTGCATAGCCGAGTCCATTAAGCCCAAAAAGATGGTAGCCTCCGCATGTAAGAATCAAAGTCAAGAGATTGGCTCCCACAGATTCCATCCAGAAGAAAAGTTTGCGGTTGTCTTTCGCAAAAACAATATAGCCCAAAGGATACATTAATGCCCTAACTACTACGGCCAAGGCAAGGAGCCGCAGCAGGGGTGTGGCTATAAGGAATTTTTCAGTCTGTAGTATCCGGATGACAAATGGCGCTAAGAAAATGACTGCACAAGCTATAGGAGCTATCAATAATCCTACTACTTCCATCTGCCTGTTGACTGCCTCACACATCCTTTTATTGTCGCCCGAGACGGCTGAAAGTCGTGGTAGATAATCCATAGCCATGGCAGTGAAGACTATGGCTGAATATTGGGAAGTCATTGTGTTGCATGACTGGAAGAATCCTACTTCATCCATCCCCCCATAGCAACGTATGTAGACATTTACAAGGTAGTTTACGAGGCTGAGGAAAAGATCGTTGCTTATCAGAATCATACCCATTGACAATACTCTCTTAAGCAATGGAAGGTGAATTTCTTTGTGCCATTGGGAAGCTGACACTTTAAGGGTATTCATAAGCGACATAAAATACCAAGCGCACGTGGAAAATGCAAGCACTACTAAAGCCGGCACTATGCCGTTTATGCCGAGTAGCCAATATAGAGGGACACCAACGATTAATCCTATGATAGAGCCTACAAGGGTAGCTTTAGATAGTGGCTTTATTGCATGCAGTCCTTGCAAGACTGACATTAGCGCTGCGCCGGCAATTGAAAAGAATACGGCTCCGGAAAGCAGCATGAAGCTTCCTGTGAAAGAGGGGTTGCCAAATGTCAATGATGATAGTAGCGAGGGAAAGAGCATGCATATGAGTGCCCCCAATATCGCTGATAAGAGAATCATCGGGCGTATGGCAGCCAATATGTCAGCAAGGCGCGACTCATCATCCTTGCTTTGTCCCACTTCCTTTACGATGGCGAGATTCAGCCCGAGTGATGCAAACTGCTGGATGGTGGTTGATACGGTGGTGAATAGTCCTGCAATACCCATTCCTGCAGGTCCGAGGATCATAGCCACAAATTTTAAGCGTATGGCGGAGATGAGAATGTTGAAGACCTGTACCCCTCCGAAAATTGAGGTACTCTTCAATATGTTTCGGAAACTGTTTTCTCCAGTCTTAGGACTTTCATTCATGGCAAGGATAATAGATTGAAAGGTCGGGTGTGGGAAAGACCTTCAGTTTTTTCGCCATGCGTACCCCTTTCATCCAGTTGCAGAGATAGGAAAAGGGTGATGGCACCATCCCTTTCATCCAAAGGGGAAACTCGCGTAGTGTATGCATTAGCATTCGTAGGGTCCAGTCGTGGGGATGTAGACGAAGAAAAACTGCACCTTTTGTCTGCGGACGGGAAGGCAGCATGAGATTCCGATCGGTTGTAGTAGTTCCGTCATGGCGTACGATGATCTTTGGTATATAGATTCCATTCAGCCCGTGAGCAAAACAATCGCACAGGAATATGTCTTCTTCACCCGAAGGGAAAATAGCTCCAATACCAAAATTCTCATTAAACCATATCTTCCCCTGTATTGATTTCCTGCGCATGGCTATCTCTATTGAGGATATGAAATATCCTTTGGGAGGTCGCTGCAAAGACACAGACTCTTTTGGATAAAACTTATGAGTGGATGAAGATGCATATTGAAAGGCGATAATATCAGCTTGAGGATTATTATCAAACGCTTCAATGACGGCTTTAAGTCCCTCTGCTGTGTAGTCGGCATCGTCGTCGCTGATAAGAAGCAGTGGGGCAGTAGCCTGAGAGAGCGCTATGTTTCGATTGATGGATAATCCTTTTGTAAGGGTGACGAAGAGTTTGAAGTCTTCGCGGTCAAGCTCTTTGGGCATCGGAAAATCTTTGTCGTAGGCATTTTCTTGAATACTGACGAGATATTCAACTCCTTCGACCCTCGGATGCAAAGCTTTGGCTACACGTTGAATACCTTCATGACCATAGGTGCAGATCAACACTTGTAGCTTGACCGATTCCTCCTTCTTATGATCGTCGGATAGAGAAGATATATATGGGCTCATTGTTGTCATTTAGGCATCATTTTTTTCCAATGTTGCTCAAATAGTGGAGCAATTTTTCTTACGTCGTTATATTTCTCTACGAATTTTCTGCCATCCTCCGACATCTTTTGCAGCATATCCTTGTCTAAGATCAGATTTTTCAGTCTGCTTTTTATGGATGCATCATCCTCAAGTGGCGACAGACAGAAGATAGGATGGTTTGACTCCCCGATATATTCATAGAATTCCGGTTGTCCTCCGGAAGCAGTGATTCTTCCCAATGCCATGGTCTGCAATGCATTCATTCCCGGAGAATAGGAATACAATTGGTCGATTACTATATGGCTATTTCTTACTTCTTCAAGATAGTCGGAGAGCGATAAGTTTTTCACTGCGCGTACTTCGCACACTTCCGGAAGTTCCGACTCAATGCTTTTGCAAATCTCCAGCATCTTGGCAGTTCCTTTCTGGGTCTCTTTATTTCCTTTCATCCCTACAAGGATCTTTATAGGTCCTCTTAAGTCAAGTTTACTATACTGTAAGGAATCAAGTTGGATCGGGAGATTTGTGAATGATATCTTATCCGGGTTCATATGAAGGCGAGCAGACATATCGTATTCCGGAAGAGTCGACATGGCTCCGTCAATGGTAGAATAAAGATGTGAAGTATAGTCAGCAAACTGAGGTTGCAAATAGACGGTTCTTTCTAAAGGCATTTCCTTAACATATTGTGTCGGTTCGTGTCCTATTCTATACTCAGAGAATCTGAAAAGGTCGGTTTCTACACAATCTTTGACAAAAAAATGATCATCGCCACAAAGAGTAAGGAAAACAGATTTATTGTTTTTCTTAAGTATATCATAGATGATCCTCAGTTTATTAGATTTTAAGAAGAATGTGGAGGGGTTGATTAGCTGGACTACATCATAGCCAGTCCACGAAGGAAGATAGGACAGGATTTTATATACATATTGGAAGGAACCCAAAAGTCCGGGCTTGCGCTGAAGCTCAATATCGGATTCAGTTTTCATATATGCTCCTCCGTCTGAGACAAGCGTCACATCATGTCCACGTTTTTTTAGTTCTTCCGCAAGGCATGCGTGCAGATTGGAATAGTCGCCTATCATGAGTATCTTCATAACTAATCACCTTTAGAATTTTCATTTTGATTTGTAGGGAAATCACTTTCTTCTGCAACGATATAAGGGGGGCGTCCTTTCGATTCATTATAGATTTTTCCAATATATTCTCCAATTATCCCGAGTGCGAGTAGCTGGCATCCTCCAAGAAAGAGAATTGTGCATATAAGTGTAGGAAAACCCTGTATCGGTTCTCCAAAAATCAGAGTCTTGCAGACTATATAAATCATATAGCATATTGCTAAGATGGAGATTATGAATCCAAGTACTGTTGCAATGCGGAGTGGGGCAGTTGTGTAGCTGGTGATTCCCTCAAGGGCAAGGTTTATCAGCCTGCCTGCCGACATATGGGTCTCTCCTGATACGCGGTCGGCTGTGCGAAAATCAACACCGGTCTTTTTAAATCCAACCCAGCAGTAAAGTCCTTTTGTATATCGCTGAGACTCTCTGAGTCCACGTATCGCATCGACAACTTTTTTATCAAGCAGCCTGAAATCCCCAACGTTGGGGAGCACATCTACACGTGTGCTTCTGTTCAGAAGTCCGTAATAAATCTTTGTAAAAAAATTCCTGAGTATAGATTCTTTGCCTCGAGAAAGTCGGAATCCGTAGACATCCTCATATCCGTCCTCCCATTTTGCGATCATTTCGGGGATTGTATCTACCGGGTGTTGAAGATCGGCATCCATAATCACCATGGCATTTCCCGTCATACGGTCAAAACCGGCAAGCAGAGCATTCTCCTTTCCGAAATTTCGAGACAATCTGGCAAATCTTAATCTTTGATCTTTGGAGTTAAGATCCCTAAGTTTATCAGCCGAGCGATCATTGCTCCCATCGTCGATAAAAATCACCTCCCAGTCATACTTCATTCCGTTCAGTCCGGGATGGGTATTGTCGAGCAGAGGAAGGAGCGCTGCATATAAAGCATCAAGCGATTCTTCCTCGTTATAGACGGGTATGAGCAATGATATTTTCTTCACACTACAAAATTAACAAAATCAAATATTTTTTGCAAGTTATTTTCAATTTTTAATAATATAGATTCGTTAATATTGTGATGGAAAAGTCAGAATATTATCATGAATGTATGACTGTAGTCGTACCTGTCTATAACAGGCATCTTCTTGTAAAAAGATGTCTCGATGGTATTTATGCTCAATCCTATAGACCAATTCAGGTCATTGTAGTAGACAATGCTTCCACCGACTCCACAGTGGAGAGCGTTAAGGAATGGGCTGCTTCTCATCAAGATGAAGGTTTCACTCTGAATCTTCTGCAAGAAAATAAGAGGGGTGCTTCTTATGCACGGCAGAAAGGTCTGATGCATGCTGATACTGAAAAGATAATGTTTTTTGATTCTGATGATTTGATGCGTCCTGACGCTGTGTCGACTATAATGAAGGAATGGCGAAAAGATCCGTCGATTGAAGCTGTTGCATGGCCATTGGTGGTGCATCGCAAGTCAGGGTCGCGACGAAGTCATTCTATATCAGGAAATTTGTTGGAGCGTCATATGATTCATGCAATTTTTTGTACGCTTGGATATGCAGTGAAGACCGATGTTATAAAGGCTTGTGGAGGTTGGAAAGGTGAGTATTCATGCTGGGATGATTTAGAGACCGGAATACGTCTGCTTCTTAGATCTCCAAAAGTCAAGGCTCTGCGTGTGCCATTGGCTGAGGTGTTCCCTCAGGAAGAAAGTATATCAGGGATATCGTTGTCTGCAAAAGCAGGAAAGTGGGAAGAAGCATTGGATGGGATAGATGTTTCCATTTCAGAAAGTGGTAGGAAAGATAAAGAGCGTCTTCACAATTTAGTAAGCTATCGCAGAGCAATCTTGGCTGCAGATTATTTTAAAGAAGGCCGTGCAGAATTGGCGAAACCTCTTTATGAACGCGCTCAGAAAGAAGTTTCAAAAGAAAAACGCCCGCTAATACGTTTTGCCTATAATTGGACAAAACGTGGATTTCGCGGAGCGTTCTCTATTGTTGGTCCATTCTTGTAGAAATCAAGAGTGGAAAAGCTTTGCAAGCGTCCTTAATCGTCTTGCGGAATCTTATTTATCGTTGCATCTTATTATTCATCATTAGAGAAAAGATGATCCCAAGATGGCAAAGTGATAGGTTTTTGTTGGATTGCTTTCAGTATTTTGGGCGACACATATTTCTTATCTACTACGAGGCGGAAGAGATATTCATTCATCCAGTCGTCGGTTGCCACAAGATATCCGTCATGTCCAGATTTTCCCCAGCTGTTTTCGATAAGCCATTTCTTTGGCTGTCCTTTTTCGTCAAGATCCACTCCGGAAAGGGTCATTGCATGAGAGGAAGCACTAGCCCAAGAAGAAATGCGTTCTGCCTTGTCCATACCAAACTTGGTGTCAAAAAGCGCTTCGTAGTCGAAGTTCTCCAAGTCAAGTACGCCACGTTCGCGGTCAAGAAATTTGCCAACATCGCAAGAAAAATACATTGCGGTGCTGTCTTTAATTGATTTGATTGCAGCTTCTTTCAGGTCGGTCATTGGAACATTGAGATAGGTCCAGTCCATACCGTCGTAGCTGTGGCGGTCATAATCAATGCGATAGACTTTCCAATATTCGCGCGAAGGATCGTTCATAAGCATAATGTAGTTGTTCTTCAAGTCGTTGCCAAGAAATTCCTGATAGAAGGTAAGTGGTGTATATGTCTTGGTTTCCAATGCATTCCCTTTGCTATCGCGCTTAGTCCAAGTGAATTCTGTTGGAGGTTGGCCTAAAGCAAGTGCAAGCATCTTGTACACTTCCCCCAGTTGCTGGGTCTTCATCTCCTGAAGAGTCTTCTCATCCGCTCCTTTTGCCTTAGCTTGGCGGAGTCGGAGTCCATCTTCACGAAGGCGTGTGGCGAGGTGTCTGCGGAATGCTGAAGTGCTGTTGGCAACTTCAGTCTCAGCCATTACTTCTGTAGGCACCACTCCATATTTAGTCACAATGTCGGCTACTCCACAGAATGTGCCGCCATCAGCTATAGGATTCTGAAAAAGCCATTCCACTTGGCGGTCTTCCATAGGGCGGTCGGAGGTGTCAATGACTCCTTGTAGGAAGAGGTTAGCTTTCTCGAGTTGGTCAAAAAAGAAATTGTAGTTTTGGGAGAAAGTAAGTTTTGGGAGATTGTGCTGTGCCATTGCTTGTGAACGGAGCACATTGAGTCCGGTAAAAAGCCAACAGCGACCTGATGATTTTTGATCGGTGATCCCTTTGGTTTCCACTTTATGAGAGAAGTGGTCGTCAAATTTGTTGCGGACATTCTCATTATAAGCCAATTTCTCAATTCCGGCAGCATTCAGCGCGTTATGACGAGCCCTGTTTGCCGTATTGTTCTCATACCGGTTTCTGAAGCCATCGAGCATCTCCGGAGTTATAGCTCCCTTTTCTTCAGCTGCTGCGTGCAAAGCAGAAGTAGCCAAAAATGCAATTAAAATTCTTTTGAACATTATTAGTGGTGTTTTTAAATTAATATTTCTTTTTCTAACGACATTCCCCATTCTGCTATGTATCCCGTCATAATGGCAATGGTGAAACTTAGAAATGTACCAATCAATACGTATTCCGTAACTTTAATATCCTTTGATTGATTCAGTTCTCCAAATCTAAAAATCGATTTAGCTGCCAATAGAAAGCCAATTCCCTCAATGTTGTGAGTGAATATGAAGATTAGAATTAATACTCTTTCGAGGTATCCAATCCATTTGCCCGCATTAGGCAATCCTTGTAATGTTGGTATGTTAGGAACCCATGCATGGTATTCCATAAATAATTTTATAAGTATGGAAGATGGTTTTAGAATAGCCAAAAATGATGTAAAAATTATCCATCCTGTAAGTGATATCTTTGATATCGATTGTATTTCAGATAGATTGGATTGTAGATAATACCAGATTAATACAATGACACAATAGTGCGCTATTTGATCTCCGATAAAATAAGGAAGATCTTTTTTCCCATATTGAGTCTTAATGAAATCTATAATGAAATGGGAGATGAATATTGTGAATGGAATCCACCAAAGATTCCATAATCCTATGAAGCAATATGAAAGTGATGCTTGAATAAGACTGTGAATGCAATTTGCAGAAATTCTTTTCGAAAGCTTTTCATGGTATCTCTTATTGCAGAGCTTATCTGATTGGAGAATGAAGTCCCCAATTAGATGTGCGGCAAGAAGCTTTATTAGCAATATTATCATGATTCTACGCTATGTTCGATTATTATCTTTTCAAATCTGTCTATATAGGATTCAATAAGTTCTTCTTTTGAAGATTTCATGGATTTGTCTACCATCTGCCGTGAAATATCGAGTATTTGTGACAATTCAAGATGGCTTTTTGCGGTTTGGAGTCGTAGAAGCATAATCTTACTCTGATTTTGAGTCCAAGAAGAGATAATATCATCAACAAATGCGGTAGATAATCTCAATTCTTCATTGACTTGTGGCCAAGGAGTGGCTATAGCCAAACGAGCTTTATGCATTTTGTCGAGCAATCTTCCTGACAATCGGAATGCCTCTCCGTCGCTTGTTGAAAGGGACTCTGATGCGTAATCGGTGTCTCCGATTCCAATTGCCAACCGTGCGTCTAAAGGTTCTCTCCCGGAAAGTTCTACTTGACTTCGAAGCCATGCTCGAATTGCAATGGCTGCTTTTGCAGCAATCTTGCTCTTAGGAATCTGTATTTGAAAAGAATCTCCTCGGAAGATTTCCATAGAAATTTTTTCGAAAGGTAAGAGAATTTCCGGGATTGCTTGCAAAGCATTAATCATAATGTCTCTTTCTGCCAAATTCAGTTTGGTAGAATCCACTATGTCTCCGGTGATTATAGCTGTGGTTCTCATGATTTTTTTATTTCGTTGCAAAGATAATAAGAAATCCTTAAATATGCAACCTTTTTTGGTTGCATCTGCCGAATGCAACCTTTTTTGGTTGCATCTGCCGAATGCAACCTTTTTTGGTTGCATCTGTTCATAATTAGAAGGGAATAATAATTGTTTGTCTTATAAATTTTCCCCAGATATTATTTTTTTGTGAGAGACCGGAATTAAAGACGTGATGTGTAGCGCGATTGCTAATGTCAAAGAAAATGTAGAAGATGGTATCAAAAACAAATTCTTAAGCAAAATTAGTGGAATATACACAGGATAACAAATTTTTTTATTAACTTTGCCATTGAATCTAAACTTCATGAGAAATCAATCTAACATAAGACTGAAATGAAATTATTTGCATCTCTTGCTGCTGGCGCGGCAATCGTATTGACGGCTTTCCCGGCTCTTGCCGACCAAAAAGCCACTGTCAAGTTGAATCTTGATAAAGTGAACCCAGACCTTACTATTCCTGCTGAAATCTATGGGCAGTTTGCTGAGCATCTTGGCACTTGCATCTATGGTGGCCTTTGGGTGGGAGAGGACTCCCCAATTCCGAATACCAATGGTTATCGCAACGATGTGTTGCAGGCTCTAAAAGAACTAAAGGTCCCAGTAATGCGTTGGCCAGGAGGTTGCTTTGCCGATGAATATCATTGGGTTGACGGTATTGGTCCAAAGAAAGACCGTCCGGTGATGATCAATAATAACTGGGGTGGGACAGTTGAAGATAATTCTTTCGGTACACATGAGTTTTTCAATCTCTGCGAGCTTCTTGAATGTGAACCATATTTAAGTGGCAATGTAGGTAGCGGCACTGTCGAGGAACTTGCCAAATGGGTTGAATATATTACTGCTGAAAATGGTCCGATGGCTGAAAAACGTAAGGCAAACGGTCGTGAGAAACCCTGGAAACTTAAATATCTCGGTGTCGGTAACGAAAGCTGGGGATGTGGTGGCAACTTCACTCCGGAAGACTACGCTTCTGAATATCGTCGCTATCAGACATATTGCCGTGATATCAGCGGAAACAAACTTTATAAAATAGCATCCGGAGCAAGCGACTACGACTACAATTGGACTGACGTGCTTATGAAAAAGGCCAAGAATCACATGAAAGGACTGTCGCTCCATTATTATACGGTTAAGGGCTGGAACGGCAGTAAAGGCTCGGCTACCCAATTTGACAACGATGACTATTACTGGACTCTCGGCAAGTGCCTTGAGATAGAACCAGTCATCATAAAGCACGACTCTATTATGAATGTCTATGACCCGAAAAAGAGAGTCGCTCTTCTCGTAGATGAATGGGGCACTTGGTGGGATGAAGAGCCGGGAACTGTTCCCGGTCACCTGTATCAGCAAAATACAATGCGCGATGCAATGGTGGCAGCCCTCAGTCTCAACGTATTCAATCGCCATACCGACCGCGTTAAGATGGCAAACATCGCTCAGATTGCCAATGTGCTTCAGTCAATGGTGCTGACCAAAGGCGATAAGATGGTGCTTACTCCTACATATTATGTCTTCAAGATGTATGCCCCTCATCAGAATGCAACCTTCGTTCCTCTTGAGGTAGAGACTTCTATTCGCGACGTGCGCGATGGACGCTCAGTGCCAACAGTCAATGCCACTGCATCTCAGAAAGATGGCAAACTTAATGTGACACTAACAAACATCGACCTCAAGGAAAAGTCGGAAGTTACAATTCCACTTGAAAAACTTGGCAAAAATGCCGTTACAGGAGAGATTCTGACATCCGCGACTCCCAACGACTATAATGACTTCGACAATCCTGATAAGGTAAAATTAGATTCTTTCAAAGGCTACAAGATCACAAAAGATGGTCTGCAGGTGACTCTCCCTCCAATGTCAATTGTAGCACTCTCCATCGCTCTGTGATAATTGGCTTTGTATAATTAAACGCAAGTTTTTTATCACCGAAAATATCAGTTCGGAGAGCTGATATACACGACAGAGAGAAGCCTCGGTGAAGCGATTCATGGATATAACAAGGGCTCCTGGTTTATTTCAGGAGCCCTGATTTTTACTTATTCCAGTCAGTAAAGGAATATTCACTCTCAATCTTATTCTCAATCTCATCAGGCAAAGAAGAGAAGAAATCAAATCCTGTGATTTTCTCCACCTCATCAATTGTTGTAGCATAATCCTGCATATTGCCCGGGCATTTCATATGGGGATATACGAAAGCGATGCCGCGTGGCTTTTCGAGGTAAGGGGCTATGAGGACCTTAAAGAAGGCGTCTGGAACCTTGACTTTGGATTTCTCGATATAAGTTTCTCCATCAGTATATATAGGCCCTGCAATTATCATTACTGCTGAATCTCGCTTTGCCCATAGACGCTCTTTATCTTCAAGTGTCTCCCACGCTCCGGCATTAAGATCATGGAGTTGAGGACACATATTTGCCATTACGAAGCAGTCAATCATAGCTTGTTCGCTCCATTTCTGGTCGGCGGCAGGACACATGTGTCCTCGGTCATAGCCTGACCCTGTATAGTCGCTGTGTTTGGTACACCCATTGATGTCGCTGTCTTGCCAGAAGTTATCTTTACGTGGCCATTCTGTGCTTACTTCCGCGCCAAGAAGTTCCCATGCCACATAGTTTGGCGTCCTGTTATCTTTGTTGTAAGACAAAGTAAACCCTGTATATTCTTTTATTTGTGAAGTCAAACCCGATGGAATCACTACATTCTCCAGCCCTTCATAATGAGTAGGGGCAGTGACTCCAGGAAGCGGCTCTTCCGGCGTTACAGGGGTTTCGGGAGTAGTGGGTATCTTAGGTTCGTCCTTCTCAGTATTACAAGAATAGAAAGCAGGCATCAGCATCGCAGACGCGAATACAATAGCGGCTGTATGTTGCACTTTAGTGAATATTGATTCGATTTGTTTCATTGTCGTATGTATTATGTCTATTTAAAACGAAAAAACCTCGGAAGTATTGCCTCCGAGGTTTCATTTTATTTTAGTGGATACAGATGATTACAGTTACGTTCTTACGAACCATTACTTGCGCTTTTTCCAGAGGGCGGTCATGTCTTCAAGAGTCTTGCCCTTTGTCTCCGGAACGAGCTTAGCTACAAACCATGCTGCGATGACGCAGATCACTCCATACATTGCATATGCGAAGAAATGACCGAAACGTTGTCCCATGTCGCCCATACTCATATTGTAGATAGGCACGAACGTACTGCTGACGATGAAGTTGAATATCCACTGGAAGGCAACTGCGATAGCGGTGGCTTGTGAACGGATGGTATTCGGGAAAATCTCTGAGATGAGTACCCAACAGATTGGTCCCCAAGAGAACATGAATGAAGCAGAGTAGACCATGATGCTGATTACCGGGAAAATAGCCGGAAGGGTAGTGAGGTTGGAGAGTGCTACTCCAAGAGCCCCGATTGCCATGCCAATAGAACCCCAGATAAGAAGAGGCTTACGTCCAAGTTTCTCTACTGTGAATACTGCTACAAGAGTAAAGACGATGTTGACAATACCCATTATGACTGTCTGTACCATCGGGTTGCCCATATTCATTGATTCAAAGATACGCGGAGCATAGTATAGCACTGCATTGATGCCCACTGCCTGCTGGAACACTGAAAGCATCACACCGATGAAGACTACCATAATGCCGAAAGAGAAAAGTTTCTCGCTCTTGACTGAAACGGTATTCTTGATATCTTGGAGGATTTCCTCAGCTTTTGTCTTGCCGTTGATCTTGGTCAAGACCTTCAATGCCAGACTATCCTTTCCTGTCATAGCAAGATAACGCGGTGATTCAGGCACGAGACACACAAGCAGAGTGAAGATGCCGGCTACGATGCCCTCCGATCCGAACATATAGCGCCAACCGGTCTGGATGGTCCATTCATCTGAAGCAGAGCTTACTTGATATACTGTCTCTCCAATTTTCTCAATGATAGGCTGCGTATGTTCGCCAAGGATAAGGAAATTGACAAAATACACTACGAGCTGACCGAAGATAATGGCAAACTGGTTCCATGAAACGAGTGTGCCTCGAAGATTGGAGGGTGCTACTTCGGCAATATACATCGGGCAGATAGCTGACGCCAGGCCTACTCCAAAACCGCCGATGATGCGGTAGATATTGAAAGTGATCAGGAGGTGAAAACAGGGCTGTCCATATTCGTGAATCAAAAATTCCGGATAGTAAGATCCGAGGGCTGAGACGAAGAAGAAAACGCCGGCGATGAAGAGGGCTATCTTGCGTCCCCAGCGTGTTGCGATAAATCCGGAGACAGCCGCGCCGATGATGCAGCCCAAAAGGGCGCTTGATGAAGTTATGCCGTGGATTGTGTCGGTGTAGACGAAGTCTTTTGCACCGAGGAAGAAGGCCTGAAGACCTTTTTCTGCTCCGGATATTACTGCCGTGTCATATCCGAAGAGCAGACCGCCGAGTACCGCCACGAGTACGATCCCGAAGAGGTAGGCTTTGCTGCCTTGTGAGTTGTTGTTCATGGTTCTTGTTATTGTTATTTGTTTTGAAATCGAAAATGTTATGCAAAATTAATAAAAAATTCTGAGAGTAGGGCATAGCGCTTTTTAATTATAGGCCCTTTATTGGTGTTTTTGAAGTAAATTGATAAATTTTACCCTTATTTCCGAAAATTTTATTAATTTTGCATTAAAGAGTAGGAATCTGTAATCTTCATATACAACCAATGTCTATCATGAAAATCAAAACATTGCTCTTGTTAGCGTCAGTGTTGGCTGGAAGCATCTTTTCTTCTTCAGCTTCTGTCACAAAAGAGTCTAAGGCCGTTCGTGATATAATTACGAAGGTCAACAATCATTGGCAAGCGACCCATTCCCCTGAAACTAACGCATTTTGGGATAACGCTGCCTACCACACCGGAAACATGGAAGCATTTTTCATAACCGGGAATCCGGAATGGAAGGAGTATTCCGAAAAGTGGGCCGAACACAACGGGTGGCAAGGTGCCAAAGGAAAAGATCGCTCAAAATGGAAATATAATAAGTATGGCGAAGGGGATGATTATGTCCTCTTTGGTGATTGGCAAGTCTGCTTTCAGACTTATGCCGATCTATATAATCTGCTCCCCGACGACAAACGCATTCGTCGTGCAAAGGAAGTGATGGAATATGAGATGTCTACCCCTCAAAATGATTATTGGTGGTGGGCTGATGGTCTGTATATGGTTATGCCTGTAATGACTAAGCTCCATAAGATCACTGGAAATAAGAAGTATCTTGATAAACTTTACGAATACATTCAGTTCAGCGACAGCATCATGTATGATCCTGAAGAGAAACTTTACTATCGTGATGCCAAGTATGTCTATCCTAAGCATACCAGTACCAATGGGAAGAAAGACTTTTGGGCTCGCGGCGACGGATGGGTGCTTGCCGGGCTCGCCAAGGTTTTGAAAGATGCCCCTTCAGATTGGGAGCATCGTAAGTTTTTTGAGGATAAGTATAAAGATATGGCAGAGGCAGTGGTAGCTTGCCAGCAGCCTGATGGCTATTGGAGTCGATCAATGCATGACGAAGAGCATGCTCCCGGTCCAGAGACCAGTGGAACTGCATTCTTCACCTACGGTCTACTTTGGGGTATTAATAACGGTTATCTGACAGATCCGAAATATCTTGAGGCTGCTCAGAAGGGCTGGAACTATCTCTCAAAGACTGCTCTTCAGAAAGATGGTTCAGTCGGTTATGTGCAGCCAATAGGGGAGAAAGCGATCCCCGGACAGGTAGTTGACCGCAATTCCACGAGTAACTTCGGCACAGGTGCTTTCCTTCTTGCAGCAAGCGAATACGTCAGGATGCTCGAAAAGGAAACCAACGAAGATCGTGCGTATTGGGCGAAGATGGCATATGATATGGCTGCTCCCATATTGAGCAAGATGGCAAAAGGGGAGCTACAGAAGGATATGCTCGTTGAGGTAAGCCCTAATTGGGACGGTCGTAATAAGAAAGTGACATATATGGAGGCTTTCGGTCGCTTGATGGCTGGCATTGCTCCTTGGCTCGCACTTCCCGACGATGACACTGAGGAAGGAAAGATGCGCAAGCAACTCCGTGAATGGGCACTCAAAAGTTATGCCAATGCTGTTGATCCCGACAGTCCGGACTGTCTGTTATGGGGTGGCGAAGGTCAGGTGATGGTGGATGCTGCTTATGTAGCAGAATCATTCCTCCGTGCCTACGATGCACTTTGGATGCCACTCGACCAGACTACGAAAGATCGCTATATCAAGAATTTTACAAATATTCGCCACATAGATCCTCCCTACACCAATTGGCTTCTATTCTCCGCTCTAATAGAGAGTTTCCTTGCCAAATCAGGGGCTGACTGCGATGAATATCGAGTGAACTCAGCTGTTCGTAAAGTGGAGGAGTGGTATGCCGGAGACGGTTGGTATGCCGATGGTCCGGATTTCGCATTCGACTATTATAGCAGCTATGTATTTCATCCAATGTATCTTGAGACGCTGAAAGCTATGCAAGATGCCGGAAAGCGTAACCGCATCGACTACGGCAAATATTACGAACGTGCCCTTAAACGTGCTCAGAAATATAGTATAGTGCTGGAGCGTTTTATTTCTCCAGAAGGCACATTCCCGGTGTTCGGTCGTTCCATACCCTACCGCATGGCAACCATGCAGCCACTGGCACTTATGGCTCTCTACGAGAAACTTCCCGAAGGCTTGACAAACGGTCAAGTACGCGCAGCACTCACGAAAGTTATGCATAATATGTATGACGGCAAGGAAAACTTCAACGAAGGAGGATACTTGACAATTGGCTTTGCCGGCAGGCAGCCCAACATCGCCGATTGGTACACCAACAACGGCTCACTCTACATGACATCTCTCTCGCTCCTTCCCCTTGGTCTTCCTGCTACACATCCATTCTGGAGCGATGCCTCGCAGCCCTGGACCAACCAAAAAGCCTGGGGCGGACAACCTTTCCCGAAAGACCATATCTGGAAAGACACTATCATCACCCGCGATCGCTACTAAGTATTTTTTGCCGCATCACGGTCCGGAGGGCTGACTATCTTGTGGGCTCCGAGCATCAGCTCGGAGCCCATTTACGTCATAATGCGAGTTTTGGATTACTGCTCTAATCTCTGACTTCTTCAATTAGCCATGAATCAAGATTATTCATGGCGGATGAGTAGTTTGCGGCAATTTTGATGATTTGTTTGCCGGAATTGACAAATGGGAGATAATACCCTTTTTCGTTGATTTGATCCATGGCTTCCTGTGCCGTTCCGTTGGTTTTCAGTTCGAAGATGTAGATGAAGCGATTGGTCTGGATCATCATGTCCATTCGGGCATTGCAGGTCTGGTATTCTGCCTGAGGCTGAAAACCGAGTGCGCGAAGCATCAGATAAAGACAACTTTGGAAGTATTTCTCGCGTTTGTCGAGTTCAGTCAGTCCGTATGGATTTCCGTGAAGAAATGTCTTCAGTTCTTCCATGAAATGCTGGGGGTTACCGTCTATTATCGCATTTCTCAATCTTAGGAAGATCGCATTGGAAATGTCTTCCCGCATATTACAATAAATAGGTATGAGGGCATGCGTGAAGGCAGTTGCCACTTCCATGTTGGGGAGACCAAGTTTGAAGGATTTTCTTTCTTTTGAGTAAGACTTTATCGTCACAAATCCACTTTCAAAGAGAAGGGAAACAGGATTGTTGAGATAGGATTCTTTAGCTGTGAGGGCGCTTTCTACAGTCTCCAGACAGTCGAGCGACGGCATATAGAAATCATCCCTTTTCAAGACTCCTATGAGAAATGACGGGGTTCCAGCCTGAAACCAATAATTGTCGATTTCTCTTGACTTCAATGTTCTCAATATGCTGAATGGATTGTATATGTCAGGACATTTCTTGGAAAAATGGTAGCCGTCATAGTTTTCCTTAAGTTTGGTGAGCATTTCATTGAATTCAATTTCCTCTTCTTCCGCAAAATTTTCTATCCCCGTCTTAAAATTATCATGAAGTTCCTGTTCTGTAATGCCGCAGATGGCACCATAGTCGTTAATGATCGAGATGTCTTCAAGATGGTTGGCTCCGCTGAAAAGACTTGTTTGGCTAAACCTTGAAATGCCGGTGATAAAAACAAAATAGATATTCTGATCTTCATTTTTGAGTACAGAAAAAAGTGATTTCAATGTCTGACGATAATATGAGTTAAGTTCTTCCTTCTCGGGTTCGATGGTTGAGAGAAGAAGAGCGTCATATTCATCAACGAGGATTGCCACATTTTGTCCGGTCTTTTCCTTTGCTTGCCTAATTATAGCAGCAAATCTGTCAGTGAGATCTCCTAAAATATGTTCTATTTCATATTTTCTCTCATAATCAGATAGAGTGGCATTGAGATATTTGTCAAGATTCTCTTTCTCAGTAGGTCGGATTGCATTGAAAGAGAACTTGATGATGGGACGTGGGATCCAGTCAATTTCATCGGAGTCAAGGGCGAGTCCTTTGAAGAGGTCTCGGCGCCCTTCAAAGTATGCTTCAAGAGTCGAGAGAAAGAGACTCTTCCCGAAGCGTCGCGGACGGCTCAGGAAATAGGAACTGGGAGAACTAATCATTTTTTTGATAAACTGAGTCTTATCCACATATACATAGCCCA
>CAMWLX010000003.1 GCA_947175225.1 uncultured Porphyromonadaceae bacterium | reverse complement strand
TAATGAAGTTGTTTAAACTTATTTACGAATTAAAAAATTTACAATGAAGAGTTAAACCAAAAATTCTTTTTATTAATCTTCCGCCATCTTTTCGGCGTATTTTCCTTCATTCATCAGTCACGATGCCCGCATCGCTCCTTCTTCATGAAGAAAAATCCGCTCGAAAACCTGACGAAATATTAATAAAAAAATAAGTTTAAACAACTTCAATAGCTCACACAGAGGGCACACAGAGGGAAATCTTAAAAAATCTTCTGATGTCCATGATAATATGAGATAAAGACTCTGTAACTTCCACAGAGGAACTTAGCTTCGCTATTCCGGGAGCCCACAGAGGAAGATAGCTGGAATGGTTGTGGTAAAAAAAATAGCCGGTTGGCAATTACCAATCGGCTATTTATGATATTGAAGTAGTCTATTTACGACCTCCGACGAATGTCTTTTTTCCGTCGATTATGTAGATGCCTTCAGGAAGGGTATTGATTTGAATAGTTCCTGATTTTTCGGAGATCATTTTTCCGTCGATGGAGTATATGCCTTTGACACTCTTTGCTTTGTCTGCATCGGAAGGAAGCTTTATGCTGCTTGGGTCTCCAACGACATAGTAGTAATATATAAACGGTGCGCTATTGATAAATTCCCCATTCCATGAGCCGGAGAAGAGTCCATAAGCAAGCTGGAGTGCATACTTGCCGGCTGCCGGAGTGACGTTTTCTACAATTTCACCATTTTCAATGATATTCAGAAGTATTTTGTCGGTATCTTCAATGCGTTGACCCTTCACGCGATAGGATGCATCCGGAGAGAGTGTGCCGTCGTCGTTCACTTTGTAGATCATGCTGACAGCCTTATCGTTGGCAAACCAAAAATCCGCACCTTGGGGCACTGTAAGTTCAAATGTGCTGAAGCCTTCAAGGATTCCCTCCGCGGGTGAGATGGCGGGTGCGTCGATTTGTGATACAGTATATTTGTACAAGGCTTCTATGTTTTGCGTCTTTCTTATTACGGCAGGCTCCGGCTTTTCGTGCGACCCTCCATAATAAATTGCTTCAGCAGCTTCTTTCTTCACATAGAGGCAATATTCTCCGGGTTGAGTTATCGGAGTAATGAGATTTATCTGGATATAGTTTGCAGGCGTTCCATCCTCGTTCTTTCCTACACTGACCGATAAGGGATAATTGTAGTCAGACGAAAGCTTGAACAATTCAATATTATTGGGATTTAACAATTTAACATCGTCATAGTCCGGAAATTCAAGCCGAAACTCTGAAAGTTCTTTCATTACTGTTGGCGCAGGAGTGATCCTTTGCGGATTATATATACTGTAATACAACTCAAAGGCTTGGCTATATCCCCCGGTCTTTCCTTCAAGAACCCAGAAACCATCAGGAATAGTCACGCGATAATTGCCATTAGACTTGCATGAATATGGAAATAATACACATCCCATCTTTTGCTGCTCAAAGTCAACAGATGCTCCTGAAACCCCAACTGTCTGAATCGGCGTTTCTTCTCCATCTAAGTAGAGATGTGCTTCTCCCTTACAATTTGGATTGACGCTTACATTCTCAGTAAACAATATTGATATCTGCTGAAGCCCCATTGGAAATGCTGATGGGGCGAGGTCTACCCTACTGTCAGGCTGCGGATAGATAGCTGTTACATTATCTGGATATGTCGACGAGGCATACGTAGCAGTATACATTGAGCCTGCAAGCATCATAATAATTGCAATGATTGCGTATTTTTTTACATTCATATTGATATTAGATTTGTTATTTCATGCGCAAAAGTAATATTTTTATCTGAATCTTGCAATTTTGGTGCTGATTTTTTATTATAAAAAAAGATCAAAATAGGATACCCAACTCTAAAATACTCAAAAATGAGTATAGTAAGGTAAAAAAATTTTTCGTACTTTTGCACTGTAAAAGTTATATTAATGGATAAATTCAAGTCATATACAGGTTCGGACAGGCTACGCGACCTAATAGAAGAGAATAGCGACCTGATGATGGTCGCTGCCAGATTCGGAATATCACTCGGATTCGGTGATAAGACGGTGAAAGAGGTCTGTGCCGAAGATGGAGTTGATGAGCGTACCTTTCTTGCAGTGTGTAACCTTATCGACAATCGTCTTTATACGATCGACGTGTCGTTGACTTCTCTAATGAGTTATCTTAGAAGTGCTCATTCTTATTTCTTAGAATTCCTTTTGCCTTCCATACGCCGCAAGCTTCTTCTCGCCGTCAGTGCCCTTCCAATTGATGACGTTCTGCTTCAGTTGCTTAAATTCTTTGATGATTACTGCACTGAGGTACGCCGCCATATGGAGCATGAGAACGACAGTATATTCAGTTACGTAGATTGTCTTCTCCGGGGGGAAGATGCCGGGGAGTTCCGTATAGCCGACTATTCCGTAGGGCATACGAGTATGACCGAGAAACTTGATGAGTTAAAGGATATATTCATACGCCATTATCATGTCATGAATAATCTGTTGCTTGTCTCAGCGCTTAATGATATTATAGACTGTAACTCTGACCTTTGCTCTCATTGCGAGATAGAAGACCGTATGTTCTTGCCAGCTGTATCTCGTTTGGAAAGGTCGCTTAAGCTCAAGGAGCGTGATGCCGTTCCTGAAGAAGACAAGGATGACAATCATGATTCTCTTCTCGATTGTATGACAGAGAGGGAGAAGGATATACTCCGATGTGTAGCCCGAGGAATGCAGAATAAGGAGATTGCTGACAAACTTTTCATTTCCATTAACACAGTCACTACCTATCGACGAAATATATCTGCCAAACTCAACATCCATTCGGCGGCCGGACTGACAGTCTTTGCAATATTGCATCGTCTTGTTGACATAAACGATATTGATCCGCACCTGTAAAAATAATATTGTGGAGATGGTCGTGCATAGTTTATTTGGTTGCTAAGATAAAAATTGCTAAATTTGCATTAAAATCAGATATAACTATGAATAAGACCTTCATCAGAAAGATTGGCGCCATTGCAGCAGCCATCGTCATTTCTGCCGGCTCTTTCGTGTCGGCTCAGTCAAAGAAAAGTGTTTCTATCCTTGGCGACTCATATTCTACTTTTGAGAACTACATTGAGCCAAAGAGCAATGAAATGTGGTATTTCGTTCATCCGGATCCGAAGCGTACTGACGTGACAGATGTGAAACAGACTTGGTGGCATCAGCTTATCAAGGATGGTGGATATAAGTTGGAGCAGAACAATTCATACTCCGGGTCTACTGTCTGCACTACAGGTTACCGCAAGGAAGATTACACAGACAGGGCTTTTATCACCCGTATGGACAATCTTGGATCTCCTGATATCTTACTTATCTTCGGAGCCACCAATGACTCATGGGCAAATTCGCCTATAGGAGAATTCGTATGGAGCGACTGGACTACGGAACAGTTGAAGACTTTCCGTCCGGCTCTCACTTACATGCTTTCGCACATAGTAGACCGCTATCCGAATACTGAGTTGCTGTATATCATCAATGACGGTCTGAAACCTGAGATAACTACTTCAATAGTGGAAGCTTGCGACCATTACGGAGTCCCCTACATCCAACTGCAGGATATTGACAAGACTGCGGGACATCCGAACATTCACGGCATGAAGCAGATTGCTGATCAAGTTTCAGCAGTGATGAGTAAATAAAAAGAGGATCAATTGATCCTCTTTTTTGTAAGTCGCCAAGAAAAACTATTTTGAGTTGATGGATATGGTAGATTCCTTTAGGCCCGGGGAGGCGGCTTTAACTTTGATTTGGCCATCCTCTCCGTTATTCTGAACTATTACCAAAGCTCGGCCGTAGAATGCCTTCTTACGGTCGGATTTGAAGGGTTCCAAAGAAATTGGGGAGCCATTGTCAGTGCCGGCGTTAAATCCGCTTCCCTCAACCGAGAAGAAAATCTCATTTTCTGCCCATGGACACAGATTGCCATCCTTGTCGACTACTTCCACTGCCACATAACTGAGATCCGTACCATCGGCATTGATTGCAGTGCGATCCGGTAAAAGGCGAAGTGCATACGGTTCAGAAGCCGTTGATATAGAAGTTCGCTTCACATCCTTTCCAGCCTTACGGCTTACTGCCTCCAAAGTGCCGGGACTGAAGGGAACTCGCCACATAACATGGTAGGCATCTCCTTCCGGAGTCTTTGTGCCGAGAGATTCCCCATTGAGGAAAAGCTCCACTTCATCAGCATTGTTGTAATATGCCCATATATCCACATCCTCTCCCTCTTTCCAATTCCAATGAGGGAAAAGATGAAGAACATCAATATCAGGACGCCAGCGGCTCTGATACATATAGTAAGAATCTTTCGGATTTCCTGCAAGGTCAACAAGTCCGAAATAAGAGCTTCTCGCAGGCCATCCATAAGGAGTAGGCTCGCCTATATAGTCAAAACCGGTCCATACAAACTGACCCATGATGAAATCATTGTCTTCTACATGGCGCATAGTGCCTTCGTGGGTATTGCCCCATGGAGCGTGGCAATTATCATAGGCAGAGCATGAGAACGACTCATCGTAGAAAGGCTTATCCCAGCGTTCCGGCCAAAGACGGATGCTGTCAGAGGGCATCAGATAATATCCTCGAGTCTGCAGTGCAGATACACTTTCAGTCACGATGAAAGGCTTTCCAGGGAAATTCTTGGGCACATCCTTAAACCAGTCGTCATGGTAATTAAAGCCGATAATGTCGAGAGCTCCGGAGCGGAACAGGTGGTTGCCCGGATTCGGCTCGTTGCAACCTGCTGTCACCGGACGAGTCGAGTCAAGTTCGCGGGTCATATCCGCAAGCTTTATTGCCAGGAGTGAATTTACACTCAGTGGCTCTCCATCCTTAGCCAGCATTTCGTCGCTATGTCCAAAATTGAGTATTAGATTGGCTTCCTCAAGAGATAGAGTATCAGCACTTGCATCGCTCCACTGCTCAAGAACTTCATTGCCGATGCTCCACATTATAATGCTGGGGTGGTTACGGTCGCGTACTACAAGGTCGGTCAGATCCCTTTCATGCCATTCCGGGAAATAGCGGGAATAGTCGTGAGAAGTCTTCTTCTTACGCCACATATCAAAAGTCTCATCCATCACCATAAATCCCATTGAGTCGCAAAGTTCAAGGAGTTCCGGCGCAGGAGGATTGTGCGATGAGCGGATAGCATTAGCCCCCATCTCCTTCATAATCTTAAGTTGGCGTTCGATTGCGGCTTTGTTGACAACTGCGCCAAGTGTTCCGGCATCGTGGTGAAGGCATACGCCGTTGATCTTCATGCGTTCGCCATTGAGAGAAAACCCTTTCTCCGCGTCGAATTCCATAAATCGGAAGCCGGTCTTTGTCTCAAATCTGTCGATTACCTGATCTTTCACTTTTATTTCGTTGACGACAGTGTAGAGGGAAGGCGATTCTACCGACCACAATTGGGGATCTGCCACAGTAGTTTTGTCAGTCACTCTATTTATCACACCCGGTTGGAGCTGCAGAGGGATAGAAGATGAAGATACGATCTCATTTTCCGGAGAATAGATGATGGTCTCAAGAATGGCATTTACTTTTTTCTTTCCATTATTTTCTATGTCAGTGATTACAGAAAGATTTGCTGAATTTCTTGTCACCTTGTCTTGCCTTACGAAAGTACCCCATTTCTTCACATGCACCGGATTAAGAATCCGAAGCCAAACGTGGCGATAGATGCCACATCCGCTATACCATCTTGAATTTGGCTGCTCCGAGTTGTCGACTCTTACAGCAATCACGTTCTTTCCAGGGCGAAGCCAAGGAGTAAGGTCATAGCTGAAAGAGGCATAACCATAGGGCCGGGTGCCAAGTTCATGCCCATTGATATAGACAGTGGCATTCATATAGGCACCATCGAAGTCAATATAGACTTCTTTCCCTTTCATGGAGGGAGTAAAGGAGAATGTCTTTCTGTACCATCCAATTCCACCAGGGAGGGCACCACCTCCTGTGCCGGACGGATTATCCTGACTGAATTCCCCTTCAATAGCCCAGTCGTGTGGCAGGTTAAGGCTTCTCCACGACATGTCGTCGTAGTTTGGATCGGAAGCTCCTGCCGGATTCTCCAGCGAGAACTTCCATCCTTTATCGAACGACATTGCCCTATTGTCGCGGGCTGCATAAACGCATTGTATCCCAACGAGAATCAGCAACCCTGTCAATATGCTCTTAATCTTCATTTTTGTCGAGATTAATCGAGATTAATCATCTTTAATCATGATTAATCTCGATATTGTTTGAGTTAAGCTTCAGATTTTCACTTTCACTTCGCTACCGGAATACTTGACACTCTGCCCCTTGGCATCGCGCGAATAACCTACCGGAGTCTCGGGAGATACCTTTATGACATTGAAAGTGCGCTCCTTCAGCATGCCGGGGAATTCACCCTTGCGGTTGCCTATGGTCAGAGTTCCTGTGGCATTGTCATAATTCATCGGGATCATTGAGTATGCACCCTTCTCGTAATTGTAGTTAAGATTTTCATCCTCGTAGAGAGTGAACTCTCCGTTGTCGCCTGTGTAGACATAAAGATTGATTATGTCGGCAGGTTTCTGATCAGAATACTGCATTTCGGGTCCAAACGGAACGATAGCACCAGAGCGGACATATAGAGGCAGCTGCTCGTAAGGAGCTCCCGCCACCACAGTCTCTCCTCCATTAGAGGCAACCATTCCGGTATAGAAATTATACCAAGTGGCACCAGTGGGGAAATAAATCTCACGCTGACGGGCACCGTATTCATATACAGGAGCCACGAGGAAAGCGTTGCCAAACATATACTGATCGCCGATATTGCGAGTAGCTGCATCAGCAGTAAACTCCATCACCATCGGACGCATCACTGTATAGTCGTCGAAATGAGTCTTGCCGGCAAGTGAGTAGATATAAGGCATCAAGTCATAGCGAAGGTTTGTATAGTAGACCACTGACTTGTATGCCGGATGGTCTTCAGGGGCTATATTGAAAATCTCGCGGTATGGCCACTGACCGTGAGCACGGAAGAGGGGTGCGAAAGCACCAAACTGATACCAACGTGTGTTTAGCTCACGCCATTCTTTCAGATCAGGATTTTCCTTTCCAGTTCGGTAGAATTCATTCTGAGCCTTCACGTAGCGATCCTCTACGCAGAATCCGCCAATGTCCATTGTCCACCAAGGAATTCCGCTCATTGCAAAGTTAAGTCCAGCTGAAATCTGAGCCTTCATGTCTTCCCAGCGTGTTGCTATGTCGCCGCTCCAAGTTGCAGTGGAATATCTCTGAAGACCGGCAAAACCGGAACGTGTCAAGAGGAATACTCGCTTATCCGGATCCACACCGCGTTGCCCATTGTAGATAGCGTCGGCATTTACGAGAGCATAAGCATTGAAATATTTGGCAGAAGGTCCGAGGGCAGTAGGAGTTATAAGATCTTTACGATACTGAATATCAGTACAGTCGCGGATATTGGGCTCTGATGCGTCCATCCACCAGGCATCGATGCCAAGTGGCATATAGTGATCGTTGATCTGGCTCCAGAAAAGCTTGCGTGCTTCGGGGTCGTAAGCGTCGTAGAATGAGCCGAGATAGCCGAGTCCGACCCAGTCGCGGATACTGTCTTGCACAGGGAGCTTATACATCCAACCCTTCTCGTCAAACTCCTTATAGTGGTCGGTAGTCACATAGAATTTTGGCCATACAGATATCATCACACGAGCATTCATATCGTGTATAGTATCTACCATACCCTTCGGATCCGGGAAACGGGCACGGTCAAACTCATGGCTACCCCAAGAATCTTCCTTCCAGTGCAGCCAGTCGATCACTATATTATCGATTGGAATACCACGACGGCGGAATTCTGCCAACGTAGAGAGCACTTCTTCCTGAGTGTTATATTTCTCACGGCTTTGCCAATAGCCCATAGCCCATTTAGGCATGATAGGAGCCTTGCCCGTGAGTGTGCGGTAGCCTGAGATCACTTCATCCATGTTGTCGCCATATACGAAGTAATAGTCAATGCCATCTTGCATCTCACCCCACCAGCTCATCTGCATTTGTTCCTTCGGGTCGCGCGGATTATAGGCTCGTAGGCTGCAATAAGCCACGCTTCCGTTAGGCTCCCATTCGATCTTGATAGGGACACGCTTGCCAGCCTCAAGATTTACGGAGAATTTAAAGCTATTTGGATTCCAGGCAGTGCGCCAGCGTTCTTCCACCACTTCCTTGCCATCGATGAAGACTTTCTGATAGCCTGAATAGTAGAGTATAAACTTGTATTCACCTGTTTCCGACGCTTCAATTTCTCCTTCGTAAGTCACATGGCTTCCATAGAAATTGAAGTCGCGTGGAAGATTGACTACATGGGAGAGATCGCCTCTGATCAGATGTTCGAAATAGATAGAATCCTCACGTTGCACCAATGTCTCGCCTTCTGCAGGGACATAAGTGCCAGTCAAAGCACCTTCTTTTCCATCCTTGTCGAAAAGCTTGAAGACACCTCCAAGTTGTTTGTATCCATCAGGATTACCCCATCGGCAGAGCGAGTAGCTATCCCAAAGAATGCCGTAGTTGTCTGTTGAGACAATGAATGGCACAGATACTTTGGTGTTGTATTGATAAAGCTCTTCGTTTTTCCCTTTGTAGTTGAACTCATCGCTTTGGTGCTGGCCGAGACCGTAGATGCCTTCATCGTCGGAAAGGGATTCAAAAGTCTGGCGCACGGTATATCCTTTTGTGCCTTCCACTTCTATAGGAGAGAACTCCCTTCCTCCGTCGGCTTCAGCAAGGATCAGTTTACACTCCTTATCATAGAATTTCACATCTCCCGAAGTCAACGACACCGTCGCCTTAATGGCAGAAGTCACCACAGACACTGTGGAGTCGGTCTCTTCGATATCATATTTGACATCTTTTGGACGGTCAAGGACGGAAAGGCTTGCATCGGGCGCGAATTTGCTGTCGGGAGTAGCTGAAACGCGAATGATCTTGTCGCCATAAACTTGAAGACGCACCTTGTGGACGTCGGTTTCGTTTGGGTTGCTTACGTTGACGATCACACCGCCAGAATCTTTTTTGTAGTGCTGAGATCCGCATGATCCAAGGATTGCTGCAGCAATCAGAAATCCGAAAATATAAGATATTTTCATTGGTATAAACATTTTAGGTTATTTTTTGAGGAATTGAATTCTCTCCAATGTGCAAAGAGACTCGCTACCGGGAGTATTGAACACCAGATAGAGCGGATGTTTCCCTTTTAGCTTAGCCACAGGCGACACGTCAGCTTTGATCTTCAGGGGCTTTATCGGGTCTGAATCCTTTATCTCAAACTTACCTACGGGAGCCGGGTTCCCTTTCCAGGGAGCTTCAGTGTAGACGGTGATTGTCCCTTCCACTCCAGCCGGAATCAGATCGAGGGCAAGTTCCACTTTGTCAGCACCGTTCAGCTTGTCGAAGTTGAAGTATTTGTAACCCACGATGCTTCCGTCGGTATTGTTGACAACGGGATTGATGTTGATGTCAGGATGATAGGGATCAGATATATTGTGATCGTCGTAATATACCGGCAAGAAGTGTGATCCACTGTAGTGCAGACGTGGATATGTCTGATATGCCCCATCTTTTCCTGTAAAATGTGAGGCGATTGCTGCCGGGTATAATTTTAGGGGGTCAAGGCCTTCGGTTTCAAATCCTTCAGATGTATATTCCCCTTCAGAGATCGTCACTTTTCCTCCTTTCCCTTTCTCTACGTTTACTTCAATAGGAGCTACCATGGCTTGACGGGAGTATTCGTCAGTACCTGTCTGGCGATGATAGAATACCCACCATTGGTCGCCAATCTTTAAAATTGAGCCGTGAGTGTTTCCGTTGGGAGTGGCCGTATATATAGTTTTTCCATTTGCATCGGTGTCACGTCCGCGCCCGTCGATTATAGTGCCTCCGTAGGTCCAAGGACCGAGGGGATTGTCGCTATATGCATATGCAAGGGTGAAGTTGGTCTGAGGCAGATCCCACTCCCCATCTTTTGTCATTCTTGAATAAATCAGAACATACTTGTCGTCGATCTTGCGTATGGAAGATGCTTCAAAGAATCGGAAGACATTGCCGTCTCCATCTTCAAACCCTCCGATCATCCTTTCTATCGGCTCAGTTCCGGGTTTGACAGTAGCCATAGTCTTGGGGTCGAGTTCTGCACCGAAGCTTGTTCCGAATCCCCAGTATCCATAGACACGCCCATCATCATCTACGAAAACGGCAGGGTCAAATCTTAACACACCGTCGCATACATCAAGATTTTTGCTATCCCAATTTATTACTTCAAAAGGACCATCCGGACGTTTTGACTTAGCAACTTGACCATTGCGTCCACCTCGCTGGTTGTTTGGGTAGAGGTAGTATTCTTTGGATCCGTCGGGAAGAGTCTTCACTGCAATATCCGGAGCAAAGAGCACGTCGGGTTGTTGTGAGTTGCCATTTCCGTCCTTGTCGCTTTTGAAGATTGTGCCATCGTAGCGCCAGTTGTTCAGGGAGTCAGGATTAGCTGACCAGACTACGAGGTCAGTGCCACAATACATAGTGCGGAGCATGTCGTGGCTGCCATAGATATAGACACGTTGTTGCCCCGGATTGTCAGGATCTTCAAATAGATATGGCTCCCCGTCGGGTATATGCTCCCAAAGAGGCAAATAGGGGTTCATGGCGCATGCACCTGCAGCGATAGCCACCATCATTCCCAAAATCGTCTTTCTCATCGTCATTTAAGGTTAGAAATAAAATTAATAAAGAATGAAGTAGTTTAAACTTATTTACGAATACAAAATTAACTAAAAAATATTAAAATAAAAAAATAAGTCGAAACAACTTCAATATCATCTAATGTGGGATAATATTACGATGCCAAATATCATTGAGTCTTCACAAATAAGATAAGTTGCTCCGCAACAATCGCCTGTGTAGCCTCCTATGCGATGCTTCATCATCAAAATCATAAAGAGCAAGCAGAGACCGGGAAATATGATGCTTATGAGAGAGGGATAAGACAAAAATCCCAATGGCAACAGAGGGATTACTCCGAAAAAGAAGTTAAGTGTGAGCTGCCAAGGATCCATCCTTGAATATGAAATACGGTTTTTTGCCCCTTCGGGACGTGCATAAGGCAAGACATTGGTCAGTTGTGAAGCACAAGACTTAGCGAAGGGATCAGCTGCGAGAATAGCTGTAGCCGCAAATAGTGGAGGCAAGGAAGTCAGGAGGCTAACAGACAGAAGATAATGGCATATCAGTCCGATTACTCCGTATGTGCCTATATGAGAGTCTTTCATGATGCGGAGGATTCCCTCCTTATCGTGTCCTCCTCCAAAACCATCGCAAAAGTCGGCAAGTCCGTCTTCATGAAGAGCCCCGGTAAGAATAAGCTTTAAAATCAAAGCAATCACAACGGCTGGAAACATAGGCATCGCCATCGATAGAATATATAGCACGAGGGCAGTACACCCTCCCGTAAGCCATCCGGTCAGAGGCCAGAAAACTACAGTAGTAGAGTAGGCATCCTGTGGAATGTCGACGAGTTTCCACAAAGGGAGCCGCGTGAATAATGTGAAGGCAGCCGCTATGCGTTTCATCAGAAGTATTTTGTGACGTTTACTGATTGGAAACTATCCATGCGATTGATCATCCTTACGGCAGATTCCAATATGGGATAGGCACATACTGCTCCAGATCCCTCTCCAAGCCTAAGGCTAAGGTGAAGGATTGGCTTTGTTCCCATAGCCTCAAGCATGAGCTTATGTCCGGATTCATCGCCTTGATGTCCAAATACAGCATATTGCAATACATCCGGGTAAAGTTGCGAAGCAGCGAGAATGACACTGGTCATGATAAAACCATCCACAATAATAATCATGCCTAATTCAGCAGCCTGCAACATTCCGCCGAGAGCCATAGCCATTTCGTAACCTCCAAACCATGCAATCTTTGATTCGGGAGTGTCATCACCTTGATAGTTTGCAACTGCTTTATACAGGACCTCATATTTATGTCGGATACCCTCATTGTCGAGTCCTGCTCCCGCCCCGATACATTTTTTCAGGTCGATGCCGGTGAACAAGTGCATCCAAACGGCAGATGGAGAAGTGTTTCCACTGCCCATTTCTCCGAAGCTTATCACGTTGCAACCTTCTGCATGAATGCGCCTTACAATCTTTGCTCCTCGATCTATACAAAGGTCAAGTTCATCTGCTGTCATAGCCGGTCTGTAAAGGAAATTACGGGTTGCTTTTCGTATTTTCATATCGATGATGCCATGTCCGGAGGGAATGTCATAGTCGACTCCGGCATCCACAAGCACAAGTTTGAAACCATGCTGTTCACACAGGAAGTTTATCCCGGCACCACCTTTAGAGAAGTGGCTAAGTTGTTGCCATGTCACTTCTTTAGGCGACACGCTCACTCCTTCGTCAAGAATGCCATGGTCTGCTGCAAACAATACATTGTGAGGATTGTGAAGTGCAGGGCTTAAAGTATGTTGTATAAGGCTTATCTGCAAAGCTAAATCTTCCAGACGTCCCAAAGCACCTTTCGGCTTTGTGAGATTGTCGATTTTATTGACTATTTCTGATTCAATTGACCGGTCAAGCGGCTGTATATTAAATTTTTTCATATATTCATCCTTTGATTTTTACCGGAATACCGGATATGATTAGATATACTTCTTGCGCTAATGAAGCTACATACTGGTTGATTGCCCCTTGCATATCTGCAAATTGCCGCTGCATTTTGTTAGGACTCACACCTCCGAGCCCTACCTCGTTGGTCACAATGATGAAATTGCAGTTGTTTTTGAGCAGCAGCTCAATCTGACTTTTAAGGGAGACAAGAGCTTTTTCAGTATTCTCATTTTTTTCAAAAAACCAGTTTGTAGCCCATAGTGTCAGGCAGTCGATAAGGACGGTTTCATTTTCCGAGAAATCAATGTCTTCAACATATAATGGAGACTCGATATTTCGCCATACGTCTTTTCGCCGTTCCTTATGGAGTGCCACTCGACGCTCCATCTCTTCATCCATCACACGGGCAGTAGCCAAATAAGTAGGATGGGGAGACATCTGCAAAGCAAGATTTTCTGCAAAGACACTCTTGCCACTACGCTGGCCACCAGTGACCATTATTAGCCGCCCCTTTATGTCATCGTTTTGCATAATTGCTTTTCTTGTCTCCATAATTTTCAAATTTTTGCAAAAGTACTCAAAAACCTCCATATATACAAATCATGGGGAGGATTGAATTTATATTGGGTCCAATTTGTGGGTTTGGGGGGTGGTGGAGTTGGAACTTTTTGTAGGGTGTGATGTTTAATGTTTATAACTAATCATAATCAAAGAGTATGAAATTGAGGAATCTGTTTTCAATAGTAGTTTTAATTGCAGTTGGATTGTTGAGTTCATGCGGAGAGAATGATGGACCCTCTTTGCCATCGGGAGGCGATGGGGGAATGTCGGTCAATGATGAAGTCTTGTTTACGGACAACACATCTTTCTCCATCAACATCAAGGCATCCACAAAACCTGTATTGACCACTGATGCTGCATGGCTACATATAGGGGAGGTGAAGAATCTGACAACAGGCATCTATACCGTCGAGCTACGTGTCGATCTCAATGACACAGGTGAAACACGCACTGCTGAAGTATATGTCACCACCGGCAAGGAAAAGTCAACTATAAAGGTGACTCAGGTATTTAGCGACCTTGTCAAGGTAACAAATGTGTCGCCCGACGGAAATTTGGATGCTAACGGAGGAACATTCACCATCAAGTATGTCTCGACAGCTCCTCCTGCCACTAATATACCTGATTGGATAAAGATTGATAACACCCGCTCTATAGATGAGGGTATCTTGTCGTTGATTTATTTGCCGAATGATACCGGCAATGATCGAGAGGGTCTTATAGTGCTTGCTGTAGGCAAGAGCGTTGCCAATGTCATAGTACGTCAAGAAGCACGTTAACACCTTATAAATATCCACACCTTGGAGTGTGCATGAAAAGGGAAGGGAAGCCGAAAAGCTTCTCTTCCTTATTTTATGGGGATATTTGACTTAATAGTAGAGCCTTTAGTAATTTGGTTGAGGAAAATGATAAAGAAATGTGATGTTTCAAAGCTATGTCAAAAAAGTATCATCAAAAGGTAAAATGGTATTAGTATGTATATAATTTTACCACTAATTTTGTGTTTGCATTTGTTAACAAACAATTTAATATTTTAAGAGAAGAGGGAAACTCTCGTCGTCCTTGACTGCTTTTTATTGGATTTTTGCTTTTCAACTGCTATGGTTCAATTACTTAAATCATACCTAACCAACATAGAATTCATTAATGTATAACCATAATAGACATCTATGAACCTAAAAAAGAAACATGCAGTACTCTTGACAGGCGCAGTCTTATCTGCGCTTGCATGTAGTGTGCCTCAGACGTATGCTGCTCCTGCCCCTCAGGCGCAAGCACCGGCTGACGGAAAGATTCGAGGAACAGTCACTGACCCGAACGGCGAGCCACTCATCGGTGCAACCGTAATGATCAAAGGGTCTCAGACTGGTACAGCTACCGACCTCGACGGTAACTATTCTATTAGTGCCAAACCAGGCGATATCCTCGTAGTTAGCTACGTAGGGTATATACCTTCAGAAGTGAAGGTCGGAAGGAGCTGGATACTTGATGTAGAGCTTCAAGAAAACAACAGCAATCTTGACGAACTCGTCGTAGTAGGTTATGGTACTCAGAAGAAGAAACTCGTGACAGGTGCTACATTGCAGGTAAGTGGAGACCAGATAGCCTCCATGAATACTTCCAATGCCCTCACAGCTTTGCAGTCTACCGCCCCGGGCGTACAGATCACTCAGTCTTCTGCCCAGCCGGGCAAGGGCTTTAAGGTGAATATCCGTGGTATGGGTACCATCGGGCAGTCTTCTCCTCTTCTCGTCATTGACGGAATCGTCTCCGGCACTGCCAACGATGGCCTGAATGGTATTAATCCTAACGACATCGAAAGCATCGACGTATTGAAGGATGCCGCTTCGGCAGCTATCTTCGGTTCGCGTGCAGCCAACGGTGTAATCCTCGTCACCACAAAGCAGGGTAAGGAAGGAAAAGTATCTGTTACATACGACGGTTTCGTGGGATGGGCTAACCCTTACCGTCAGCCGGGCTCACTCAACGCTCAGCAGTATATGCAGATAGTCAATGAGACCAACTACAACACTTATGGAACAGCCACTAACTGGAACACACTTGTACCTCAAGCAATACTTGACAAAGTCAACAATGGCTGGCAGGGTGAAGATTGGTTTGGTCTATACCGCAATAAGAATGCATTCCAACAGAGCCACGCCGTAACACTTACAGGGGGCACCGATCGCAGCAAATTCTCTATCTCAGTCAACTACAGCGATCAGGAAGGTATCCTTGGCGGTGACAATGCTTCCGACTACAAGCGTTATGGTGGTCGCATCAATTCAGAACATGTCCTTCTAAAAGGCAACGACCATAACATCATTACTCTTGGTGAAAACTTGTCATATTGGTATCACTCAAGCCATGATCTCGCTGAGGGCAACGGCTACTGGAACATCATGCAGCCGGTCTATGCCAACTCGCCTCTTGTGCCCGCATTTAATGAGGATGGAACCCCTACTAATTATGAGCGTGATGGTAAAGGTTGGAGTACTATGATCTTTAATAATCCTTATGAAGGATTTTTAAATGGTATGTATAATTCGCTTAACCGCAATCGCGATTTCGGAGTTGGAGCTACATTCTACTGGATTATTGAGCCAATCAAGAACCTCAAATATCGCGGACAGATCAATACGGGTTATAGCGGAAGCAACTATAGAAGCACATCAAAGCCATATTCTGCAAGCTCTACCGGTTCAAGTGCAAACTATGGACTTAGCCAAAATGCATACCAAAGCTCGAGCATATTATTTGATAATACACTCTCTTATGTGCTCCCGACTTTCGGCAAAAACAATATTGATGTGATGATCGGCCAGTCAATTGAGAAGACAAATTGGTCGACAGGATTGGGGATGGCGTTCAGTTCTTCTCTCGAAAATCTTAATTCTCTTGTCCTCAACGGTTGGGATTTCACTATTCCGTCTAACATGAATAAGGATAATATGACGGGCTTTAGTGGTTATGACAATCCGATGCAAGGCAGAATCGCTTCATTCTTCGGACGACTCAACTACAACTATGACGAGAAGTATCTTCTTACTGTAAATGTGCGCCGTGACGGCTCCAACAACTTCGCGCGTGGACATCGTTGGCATACTTATCCTTCTGTATCTGTCGGTTGGGTGCTTACCAACGAGAAGTTTATGGAAAGTGCCTACAATGTAATGGACTTCTTCAAGATCCGTGCAAGCTGGGGCCAGAACGGTAACTGCGATATTGAAAACTTCAAATATCTTTCCAATATAGGTTTCTCTCCGACAGACTACAAAGACTATGGTTACAAGTTCAACAGCGGAATGCTTCCTACAGTGGAAGGTTATTACACGGAAGGTGCATACGCAATAAATGTTCCTAATGAAGATGTCACTTGGGAAACTTCCGAGCAGCTTGACCTTGGCTTCGATGCCCGCTTCCTCCAGAGCCGTCTGGCAGTCACTTTCGACTGGTATCGCAAGACTACTAAAGACTGGCTTGTTGAGGCACCTCTCAATGATATCCTCGGTTATGAAAAACCTGCCATGATCAATGGCGGTGACGTGAAGAACGAAGGTATCGAACTTGCGCTTTCTTGGAGCGACAATATAGGTGGAGATTTTCTGTATCATGTCAATGTCAACGCTGCTTACAATAAGAATAAGGTTACTCGCCTTGCTACTGCTTCCGGCAAGATCGGCGACAACGTAGGCAGTGCACTCTTCCAGAACTCTTCTTACGTATCTCTCGTAGAGGTAGGACATCCTATCGGTTATTTCAGCGGTATGAGCCACAGCGGTATCTGGCAGACACAGGAACAGATTGAAGCCGCACGTGCTGCAGGTCAGGCAGTTCTTGCAACAGCACAGCCAGGTGACTTTATCTGGGATGACTACAATGGCGACGGTATGATTTCTCTCGACGAAGACCGCCATGAGATCGGCGATCCGAATCCGGACTGGACACTCGGTATCAACCTTGGCTTCTCCTACAAAGGCTTCGACTTCAGCGCAGCCGGGTCAGGAGCTTTCGGCATGCAGGCCATGCAGTGCTACCGCACCGCCCTTCTTGCTAACCCATACGTAAATTATACAGCAGAAATCCTTAACCGCTGGCATGGCGAAGGGACAAGCAATAGTGTTCCTCGTCTTGTAGTCGGCAGCGAAAACAATCAGTGGGTATCTACGTACTATATGCAGAACGCTGACTATTTCAAGCTACAGAACATCACTGTCGGCTATGACTTCGCAAGCCAGTTCAAGACTCCGTTCCAGCAGCTTCGTCTCTACGCTCAGCTTCAGAATCTCTTCACCATCACCAAGTATACAGGTGTTGACCCTGAAATCGGTTCTAATGGTGGCACCGGAAATGATTGGGCACGTGGCATCGACACCGGTCTTTATCCTTCAGCTCGTTCATTCGTGTTGGGTGTAACCGTTAAATTTTAATTCTAAATATCAAGAGAAACAATATAAATTATGAAAAAATATCTTTTGATTGCATTAGCCGCAGTCGGGATACTCACAATGACATCATGCGAGGACTTCCTTGACTCGACCAACTATACACAGGCCAATTCGAGCAACTATCCGGCTCAGCCTTCAGACCTAAATAAGGAATTGGCTGCACTCTATGGAGTGATGAATCAGCTAAATCAGGCTCCATTGCAGACCCCATGGCTTGTTTGGGACATTATGTCTGATGATGCTAACGGCGCCGGAGGTACCGGCGACGTCGAATGTCATGCTATCGGTCACTTAATGACAAATAGCGAATCACTTTATGATAAAGCATGGCACGCCGTATATGTAGCGATAGCACGAGCAAACGCTATTATCTACTCTGTAGATGCTTTTGACTGGACCGGCAATGAAACCACACGCAACCAGCTCCTTGGCGAAGCCTACTTTATGCGTGGTCTCTTCTATCTATGGGGTTGCCAATTCTGGGGCGATATTCCGGCTTACTGGGCATCTGCGGCTCCCGATCCGTGTCCGCAAGTCAGTGCAAAGGATATTATTTATCCCCACATTTTAGCCGACTTTGTTTCTGCATCCAATCTTATGAGCCATGGCGCAACCGCATGGGGCGACGGCCATGCCATGAAGGGCTCAGCAGAAGGATATCTCGCACGTGCCTATATGTTCTATCAGGGCTTCTACAATAAGGCCGGTGAGCTTGCAACAGCAAATCTCGCTGACGTAGAGCTTCCCGAGCAGGAAGGTGTCAATGGTCCGCTGAGCAAACAGCAGGTGATCGATTATCTTGCCGACTGTATCAATAATTCCGGTGCTGAACTTATCCCTGACTTCCGTCTGCTTTGGCAATACACCAACGAACTCAGTGCTCCGGACTACGAATATACGAAGGATCTTGCAGCAGAAGGAAAGTTCTGGGCAGGTAACGGCAATAAAGAACAGCTTTTCCAAGTGCAGTTTACAAATGCGGCTTCTTATCAGGGTACTATCCAGATGGGCTTCGTCAATCAGACAGCTCTTTATAACGGATTGCGTTGTGACGAAGACGCTGCCGGAAAGGCCAATGGCACAATGGAGACCTTGCCTTTCGGTCAAGGTTGGGGACAGGGCGTTTTCAATATGAATTCTGTCAACGAATGGCCGGCAAGCGATCCTCGTAAGAAAGCGACTGTGCTTGATTGCGATACCGAACTTCAATACTTTGCCTACACTACCTCTTGCTCTGAAGAAACCGGTAAATACAATAAAAAGTGGATGTCTGTCACATGTGCGGAATCAACATTTGACGCACAGGCAGATGCTTACACATGGTGGGGTGTTTACCGTTCCAAGTACAGCACGGCAACCAACCAGAATGGAAACTCCATGCAGGGTGACCATTATACAGACATAATTCTTCTTCGTCTTTCTGACGTGATGCTTATGCACACTGAGTTGTCTGGAGATCCTGCAATGATGAATCGAGTTCAGGAGCGTGCCGGCGTGGCTAAAACCGGTTATTCATGGGATAACATCAAGAACGAACGTCGCTGGGAGCTCTACGGCGAGGGTATCCGTTTCAACGACTTGCGTCGTTGGTCGGGCATTGACGGGGGCACTAACTGTCTTGCTGCGATAGCTCTTGAAAAGCAGAACGGTTCGGCTGTCAACTATACAGGTCGATGGACAGTCATGAAGCACGCATCCTCCTCATGGGCTCAGCGTTATGCAGAGACCAACGGCTTCCTGCAGATACCAACCTCACAGATCAACATCATTGCTGATCCTGAGGTGCTGAAGCAAAATCCGGGTTGGGGTTCCGATTCACAGAATTGGAACATGTCAGGAACACCGGTTTACTAATTCCTTAAAAACGAAAAGAAATGAAAAAGACTCTAATTATATTAGCCTTGACCGGTGGGGTTTTCCTTACTTCTTGCGATCCCCAGAAGGCAGAAGGCGATTTCGTGTCTGCTACCATGACTTCGGAATCCCTTATGAATGGCGCTACTTTCAGTCAGTTTGATTTGGTCGATGGGAAATATGTTCCGTCTGAGACCGGCAACTATATTCAGTATAACTTCCCCGGAGTTTCTGCTGTCAATGTCTACTACATGAAGAATGGCGATAAGAAGACTCTCTCTTATGGTAGAGCAGGTGGCATCGTTTACTACATGCCATCTCGCGGTAGCGATCCATTGCAGTCGGTATACTTCTCCTATCTTAATGCCGACGGCACAGAGGTAGTGGCTGAGAAGCAGTTCACACTTAATGTAGCTCAGGCTCTTGACCCGGCTGTAAAAGTTCTTGTGTCAAACAGCGGTGTCAAGAAATGGAAATGGATGCCTACAAGTGCCAACGGCGGTGCTGTTTGGGGTAACGGAGGTTATCTCGCAGGCGAGCAAGACGGCAGTGACAATATCAGCGGAGCTTGGTGGGGTTGCGGTCCGATTGACGGTGACTGTGGCGACACATTCGAAGGCCAGACTCAACATGCAGGCTCTCGCTGGCCTGATATCAAAGGTGAATGCTACGCTCTCTCATACATGGAGTTCAACGAGGATGGTTCGTTGACAGCCTACAGCAATGAAGGCGTTAAGATCAACGAAGGCTCTTTCGCTATCAAGGACTACAACAATAACGAGATTACAAATGCTGATACATTCTCAAGAGGAACTCTCGAAACTTCAGAAGGTGCAATTCTATGGCCATTCGCCATCAATACAGGGGGCGAGCAACCTACAGCATTTGAAATTGGGTATCTTGATGTAACCCGTATGGTGCTCATCTATGCGGCACCCGGCACAGGAGGCTGGAGCGAGTGCACATGGTGGTCGTTCATGAGCGATGAGGATGCCGGCGGTATCCTTGCATCCCATGACTGGCACTGGAGACCGACAGAAGTAAACGGCGGTGCTGTATGGGGCAACGGCGGCTACCTGGCAGGAGCTCAAGACGGTACAGGAGCCATCAACGGCGCTTGGTGGGGTTGCGGTCCGAATGATGGCGAATGCGCAGACAAATTTGAAGGCCAGATGCAGCATGCCGGCGATGCTTATGTAGCAGGTGAGGAATATATGGCGTCTAAGATGGTCTTCAACGAAGACGAAGCATCCGTTACAGTATTTGGCAAGGATGGCAACCAACTTCGTTCAGGTTCATTCTCGTTTGACATGACTCCAAATCCGGATAATTTCAGTGTAGGAACACTCAATACTTCTGCAGGTGCTATCCTTTGGCCGTTCGCCATCAATACTGGTGGAGAGATGCCAACAAGCTTTGAAATCGGCTATCTTGGAACAGATGCAATGGTTCTAATCTATGCTGCTCCCGGCACAGGCGGTTGGAGCGAATGCACATGGTGGTCGTTTGGTAAGTAATTCCAAATCCGTAACATTATAAAGGATGCGTGTCTTCACGGCACGCATCTTTTATAACTTAATACAACATGAGAAAATTAGTTTATTTATTATTGGTAGTTGTCTGTGCGGGAGTGGTCTGCTGCACTGATCATAAGGATGAATACATAATCAAGGGCTCCACTTCTCAGTCTCGCCTCGATGGGGAGAGGGTCTTTTTGGTGCCGTATGGCACAAAGGCTTATGAGGATAGCATTGGAGTGGACTCAACTGTCATCAAAAATGGGAAATTCGAGTTTCGTGGACACAAGGGGGAGTTTCTTGCGCGAGTGACTGTCGACAAGCGTGTCCGTTATGGCACTCAGGATCTACTTATAGTGACTGAGCCGGGGGAGATAACTGTAGTGATCGATAGCATGTCAAGTGGCAAAGGGACGCCTCAAAATGATCTTCTCCAGGCGTGGAAAGTCTTAAAGCAGGACCATGACAAAGTGCAGTGGAACCAATCACAGCACATCAAGTATCTCCGAGAGCAAGGGGACACGGTATATGCCAACGCCCTCACCGACTCTCTCCGCACCTTCAACGAAAGCTACCTCAAGCTTATCCACGACCTGATGCGCACCACAGGCCCCGGCACAGCCTACGACCTCCTTCGCCAGCGCTACGGCGATCCGGAATAAATTTATCAGCGTTCTATGCGAGGCTGATTTTTTATGCAAATTCTTGCATAGGTCGCGGATTATCATTATCTTTGCTATCCAATTGACCATTCAGACATCATGACGAAAGAAATACAAAAGTCATCTTTAAAATATATTGTCGCGGTAGCCTTTGCGGTGATTGCCGCCGCCCTATACTTATTCTGGGCATTCCCGTATCGGGCAGCTCTCGGCTACCGGGAGGAAATGCAGCTGTTTCAGACCACCGGCACATACTTTGCCGGATTCGCCTTGCGTCCTGCCGGAATTGCTATATACATAGGGGAATTCCTGACTCAATTTTTCAATAATTATTGGATAGGGGGGGCTGTGATGAGTCTGCTGATGGTCATGTTTGGATTGTCTTGCTACGTGATTTGCAATAAATTTACTTCAGGACACTCGAAGACAAACAATCTCTTGCTCTCTCTCATTCCTCTCACATTCCTTTGGCGATTTTTTGGCAATCAGGATGTGACGCTCGGTTTTATCACAGCCCTTCTGATAGTCACTTTCGGTACATATCTCTATGTCTCTACAGATTATGACTATCCGAGTGCAGAAAAATGCCTTCGGGTGATAGTGGCTACCTCGCTGCTATATTGGGTGGCAGGTCCTATCACGATAGTCTTCACCCTTCTCATCATCGCATTCACGTGCTCTAGCCGACAAATATCTGTCGGTAAAAAAGCTATTGTAGCTACTGTTGCTATATTGGCTATTATAGCTAATATCTACCTTTGGTCAATTTTTATCACTTATCCATTCTCATATCAATTGATTGGCATAGGGTATCTACTGACTCCGGATGTCTTAAATAGCTACCAATTGATATTCGAGGCATTATGCGTAATAGTCCCAATCGCAGCGCATCTTATGGCGCGTGGCAATGCTTCTACGAAAAGAATCCTCCCTATCCTTGTTTTATTTGTGGTGGTTCCTGCAGTAATTCGTTATTCCAAATCTTACGACAAGACTACCTACCGCTTGATCGACTATGACTATATGGTCCGCGCCAACGATTGGGAAGGAATACTCAGATACTCAGATGCCCACAATCCGGATCTCCCTCTGAGCGTCAGCGCGACCAACCTTGCATTAGGAATGACCGGACAGCTCGACTCCCGTGCCTTTGACTATTATCAGAACGGCACTGAAGGATTAATCCCTCCCTTTTCTAAAGAGGCTATCTCATCTTGGACCACCGCAGAAATATTCTTCCAACTCGGTATGATCAATAGTGCCCAACGCTTCTATTATGAAGGGATGGAGGCAATTCCTAACTATAATAAGAGCAGCCGTGCAGTAAAGCGACTTGCCGAGATCGCGATGATCCGCGGAGAATACAAGCTCGCGGAAAAATACCTTCGGATGCTTGAAAACACTATCTTCTATAGGAAATGGGCGCAGCGTAATCTTGAACAGATAAAAGATCTCACTGCAATAGCGCCCCCGATATATTGTCAGCTTCGCCAAAGGATGATAGACGAAGACTATCTCTTCAGCGAAGCAGAACTCGACAAGACATTGGGGCAGCTCTTCATCAAAGACCCGGGCAATGATCTTGCCCGGCAATATCTGATTCTGTATCCTCTTCTTCAGCGTGATCTTGATAAGTTTGTGCAGTATATGGGTGTTGTAGCTGAATCGCTTCCGCAATATAATCCTCTTTTGGCACAGCAGGCACTGGCATTCATTTCTATGAAAAATGGGCAACCAATCCCTAAAAATATGGTCTCGCCGATGGTGGAGCAATCGCTACGTGGCTTTGCACAAGCCTGGACCTCAAAAAATCCTGAGCTGATAGAGCCCCACCGCCATACTCTTTTCCATTATTTGATTTCCAATGAATAATCCTATGAAATATAAGTCTCACACAGAGAGCACACAGAGGATAATCAATGCTTTGCAGTGCTTTGTATGTTGTCTGTTGTTTGTTTTAACGGGCTGTGTTGAAAAGCCAACTGATGTAAAGAAAGTCAATTTCCTGCCCACGATATTTCCTGATTATGTTGGAGTGACGATCCCTGCTGAGATAGCTCCACTCAACTTCTCTGTCGAAGGTGCGGAGCGTGTAGATGTGACTGTCAAGGGCGAAAATGGGGGGGAATTACATTCCAATGGCAAATATGCTGACTTCGACATAGACAAATGGCATAATCTTATTGAAGAAAACAAGGGAAAGACTTTGACAGTATCAGTATGCGCTAAAATTGAGGGCAAATGGATTCAATATGAAGATTTCCCTGTCAATGTGAGCCAATACCCTTTGGATGAATATGGATTGACTTATCGCCGTATTGCTCCCGGTTATGAAGTGTATAGCAAAATGGGAATCTATCAGCGAAATCTTAGCAATTTCGCTGAAGATGCAATTATCGAAAACACTATGACCGATGGACAGTGCTATAATTGCCATACCCCGAACCGAACAAATCCGAAAGACTTCGTATTCCATGTGCGAGGTGAACATGGGGCTACGATGATCTCAAAGAAAGGGGAGTGCACGTGGCTAAAGGCTTCAAATGATACTCTCGGAGGCGCGATGGTCTATCCATACTGGCATCCGGAAGGACGCTACTGCACATTCTCAACCAACCAAACCCGTCAAGGATTCCATATCTCAGGACACAAGCGATTGGAAGTGTTCGACCTGTCGTCAGACGTGATAGTCTATGACACCGAGAAGAATGAAATATTGCGTGATACTCTTCTGAATACTAAGGCATGGTCGGAAAACACCCCGTCATTCTCCCCCGACGGCAAATGGCTCTACTTCACCACATGCCTTCAAAAGAATTACCCATTGGAACATAAAGATGAGAAATACAACCTTTGCCGAATTGCTTTCGATCCAAACACCGGACGATTCGGATCGCAGGTAGATACTCTTTTCAATGCTGTAGCTATGGACAAAAGTGTCACTTGGCCGCGCCCATCATATGATGGGAAATATATGCTTTTTACGCTCAGCGACTATGGCTATTTCAGCATCTGGCATAAGGAATCTGACCAGTGGCTTCTCGACCTTGCAACGGGAGAGGCGCGCCCTGTGGAAGAAATCAACAGTGATGAAGCCGACAGTTTCCACAATTGGAGCGACAATAGCCGTTGGGTAGTCTTCACCTCACGCCGAGGAGATGGACTATATTCCAATCTCTATCTAACGAGCATTGACGATAAGGGCAGATTCTCAAAACCTTTCCTCTTGCCACAGAAGAATCCGGAAGAGTATTATACGCAATCTCTTTTCTCTTTCAATACTCCCGACTTCACAAAAGAAAAAGTCGAATTTGACACGCGGGCTGCTGTAGACGCAATCCTCTCCGACGAGCGCATACCCACAAAAGTTAGATGAAAATGATACGGAAAATCTTATTCGGTTGCATATGGTCGGCCATCTTGTTTATAGGTATGTTCTTGTTCCTGTGGCTAAAAGTTCCACAGTATCTTCTATATCATGAACAGTATCAGCTGTTTCAGTTTACGAGTGGCTATTTCACTCACGCCATATCATTGCCGGGAGGATTGGCCGACTATATTTCTGAATTTGTAGTACAGTTCTACTACATACCTCTTTACGGCTCTCTGCTTGCCTCCCTTGTGCTGACATTGTCACAGATATTTTTAGGACTGGCGTGCCGTCGGTGTGCCACACCGGATGTAGCGTATATCTTGGCTGCTCTTCCATCAGTGCTTTTCATTGGAGCCTTGGGAGATGAGAACACTCTTTTATCCTTTGCGGTAGCCATGATGTTGACCTCAGTGTTTACTTTTGGATTCACCTTCATCAATACAGGATCGACGACCGCTGATTCAGTTCTATTGATAGCCGGATTTATACTGCTGTATTGGCTTGCCGGACCATTTGCAATACTCTTTATATCAGCATGGGGTATATTACGCCATAGGTCGGTAATCTTCCTCTTGTTGGTTTCTTTGCTTTTCGTGTGGACAATCCATAGATTGTTTTTTGAGCAGTATCCTTTGGGCAGCTTCACATTAGGCATGAATTATTACAGGATTCCTGAAACTTATCCGACAATCTACTTTATTATCTGGGGAGTGATGGCAGCAGTGCCACTTGTCACTCTGATAAAGAAAAATGTGAAGCCAATAATTTCTTATGCAATAGCAGCAGGAGTGACGGTTTTTGTGGTGATATATGTGCCGGCTTCTTTCAATGCCGATAAAAGCCGTATGCTTGCTTATGAATCGCTCGTCAGGCAAGGTCGCTGGCAGGAAATAATTGAAAGGGCAAAGAAAGAACGACCAACTGATACCTTCTCACTTCAAGCACTGAATCTTGCATTGGGGATGACCGGGCAACTGACTGAGTCTATGTTTCAGTTTGATCAGAATGGGGTAGAGGGATTGATAGGAGACTATAAACTCGACAATACATCCCAGCTAATTACAGCCGAGGCACTTTTCCGCTTAGGTCTTACCAACATAGCCTTCTCCACGACATTCGACTTGCAGGAGGCTATAATGAACGACCGCAAGAGCGGACGCTTTATGAAGCGATTAGCTGAATGCATGATAATAAATGGGAATTATGAAGTGGCAGCCAAATATATAGGATTCCTCCGCAACACTCTTTTCTACAAGGATTGGGTTCGGCAGGCGGAAACACTTCTTGGCAACGATAATGCTGTTGACGCGCACCCTATATATGGTCCGCTGCGTCGCAACAGTTTTACGAAAGATGGTTTTTATTACCATTCACAGCTTGATAAGATACTCGCCATGCTTGTGCTTGATGGGAGCGGTAACAATAAGCTTGCGTGGGACTATTTTTGTGCCACTACTATGCTGAAAGGAGACCTTGCCACACTTGCCGGCGTCTGCAATTACTATGCAGACACTTTCGGGCTGCCCACTTTACCTCGCCATGTGCAAGAGGCTATTGCCATGTATTGGACTTTCAGCCATCCCTCTTTTGATGGACTGCAGTTCCCGATAAGTCCGGAGGTTAAGCAAGCAACTGCTGCCCTTGCCAAAGCTGCGATGACAAATAAAAATAATCCCCGAGCATGGCAGAATGCCGCTCCGGGCTCGTATGGAGTATATTTCCTGCGCTATTCCAATAGTCAACAACAAAAATCCGGCTCACCCGAATACCAATCCACTCATGAATAAATTCAACTTTCGCAACGCGAAAGTTGAGGTTTATGGGAAGAATGAATTGAATTTATAAATTGAAATATGAAATATTATAAATATTTATTGATATTTGCATGCGTGATGCTTGCTGCTTGCTCCGGTGGTAGACCTCCGGAAATGGCTCCATCTTCAGAACTTCCGGATATATTTCCTGACTATACAGATGTGACAATACCTGCGCAGATCGCCCCTATGAATTTCGATGTCACTTATTCTGATGCTGAGCAAGTTTATGTCAAAGTGAAAGGCTCTAAAGAGGGTGGGATGGAGACTTCAGGCAAAACTGCGGAATTTGATGAAAAGAAGTGGCACGAGCTCACTGGAAGAAACGTGGGGGGAATCCTTACGTTTGAGGTAAGTGTCAAAGATAAGGATGGGAAATGGCATCGTTACGCCCCCTTTGTGATGCATGTAAGTGATAAGCCTTTGGAGGATTATGGAGTGGTATACCGCAAGATAGCACCCGGTTATCAGACTTTCAGCAAGATTGGCATTTATCAGAGAGATTTGTCATCTTTTGAAGAGACTCCGGTGCTTGAAGAGACAGCCATAGAAGGAAAATGTATGAACTGCCATTATGCCAACCGTGGACGTGCCGACCAATTCTCAATACATATACGTGGCAAAAACGGCGGCACGCTGCTCAAGTGGGGTGATAAAATCGAATATCTGAACACTAAGGCTCCTGAGACCCAGGGAAATGCAACTTACGGCTATTGGCATCCGGATGGAAGATACGTGGCTTACTCCGTCAACAAGATTGTCCAGAACTTTTATCTCGACAAAGAGCATAATATCGAACCATGGGATGTCTTTTCCGACCTCATTGTGCTCGATACTGAGACTGACCAACTCATTACGTCGCCTATCGTGGCTACTCCGCGCTGCGAGACTACTCCGGCTTTCTCTCCCGACGGGAAGAAAATTTACTTCTGCTTGGCTGATTCTGTAGATATGCCGGGAGGCTACAACAGGCTTAAATATAGCCTTTGCTGTATAGATTTTGATGCTAAGGAAGGCAAACTTGGATCTAAAATTGACACACTCGTCTGTGCTTCCGATATAGACAGGAGCGTGAGTCTTCCAAGACCCTCTTATGATGGCAGGTATCTGATGTATAATCTTACCGAGCATGGAACGTCGCCAATCCATCATGCTGATGCCGACCTATGGATCATGGATTTGTCTACGGGGGAATCGCGCCCTCTTGACGAGGCAAATAGCGAGTGGAGCGACGCCTACCATAATTGGAGTCCGGGAGGAGGATGGTTTCTCTTCAACAGTAAGCGACGCGACGGAATGTATGGGAATCTGTATCTTTCTTGCATAGGGAATGACGGAAAGGCTACGAAGCCATTTCTACTTCCTCAGCGCAACCCTCGGAAATACTATGATGAGGCATTGCATTCCTTCAATGCCCCGGATTTCATAGCAGAAAAGATCAGCCTTGATATGCATCGCGTCCGTTCAATGGTAAGAAAAGGTGAACTCACCAACGTGTCAGTAAGAAAATGAAAAAATACGTACTCATATCCATTTCGCTCATTTGCTGCATAGGCCTTACAATATGGTATGCCCTTTGCTATTCCGGGCACATCCTATGGCAAGAGCAAAATCAGATATTTCTGAATAGTCCGGATTGGATTTCTATATACTTTGACAAGCCTGGATGGCTTGGTTGCCTTGCCGGCGACTGGCTCACCCAGTTTTATCATAATCCGTGGATAGGAGCTATCATCCTTACGCTCTCCATTGCTTTTTGTGTGGCAGGATTTGCTAAAGTGTCTTTGCATCTGCTCCCTAAGCTTATCGGCCGGGTGCTGACTTTCCTTGTTGCAGTCGTTCTGATTGGATGCTCCATGGCAGCTTCCACCCGGTTGTCATTCTTCCTTTGTGTGGCCGGGGGAATAGTGTTGGGATTGTCGGAGTTTAAGTTGAGTTGGATGGAGCGTGTCCAGATTGACCTTTCCCCTATATTAGTGGCTCTCTCATATTGGGCATTCGGGTTGGGAGCTTTGTTGACAGCGTTGATAATAATTCTTTTTGCTATCAAACGATGTGTATCAAAGCAAGATCGTAAGGCTTGGATCGCCGCAGTGTTGGCTCTTCTCATAGGTTTGGGTCTCCCGGCTATTCTTTGCAAAGCATATGCGTTGCCGTATGCAGATGCTGTTCTTTATCCGGGTTTGGCGAAGCCGGAACTTCCGCAGATGAAATATGAGCGTCGACTTGCCATTTCTGATGCATTCTATAATCAAGATTTTGATCTTGTGAAGCAGCTTGCTAAAGACGATGATAATCCCGATGATGTCACAGCTTTCTATTATTATCTCTCCAGCGCGGTGCAAGATTCGCTGGCTGATAATTTGCTTAAATACCCCGTAAAGAGCCTCGGCACGCTGACAACAATAGGGGAGAAATCTCATCCTACGATTATCAACATGATGAATGATCTATACTATGAACTGGGGGATATGACTTATGCCGAACGTGCAGCTATGATGCGCAACGTATTTTCGCCGCGCAACCGTAATGTGCGTATGATGCAACGTCTTGCTGAGATCAATCTTGTGAGTGGCGACACGGCGGCGGCTCTAAAATATCTGCGTATACTCGACCGCACTCATGCATATTCTGACTGGAGCAAACGTCACACTCCAGGATCAATTACTTCTGACGTTGAGAGGGATATTTTGCGTAGACGTGCCTGTTCAAACGATAAGGACAATATTCGCCTTGGCGACAATTGCCGCAACATTATTCTCGAGCTTCTTGAGTCTAATCCACGTAACACAGTGGCTCTTGACTATTTGCTTTGCACCGATCTTTTGCTGAAGGATATGGATACCTTTAAGATGGATTATGACACATATTGCATGGAGCGGGTGAAACCTCGATACAAAGATTTATATCAGCAAGCCTTGATGATATATCTTGCCGGCACTGATGCGCCGCAAGGTGAATGGGAACGGTATATAAAGACTGAGAGCCAATTGCAATTATTCAATCAATACAGCAACCGGAGAGGAGATCCTACTTTCCGCGGCACTTATTGGTATTATTTTGACAAGGAATGATGAGATATTTGAATTTAATTTTATTGTTGGTTTGCTTATTAGTAGGGTGTGCTCCTTCTCCTGTGAATGTGCAGGAAAGTGATAATGTCCCGAATATATATCCTGATTATGTCGGTGTGACAATTCCGTCGAACATTGCACCTCTGAATTTCTTGCTGCGCGACAGTTGCGAGGCTCTGTATGTAACAGCCTCGGCAGGAGATTTCGAGATAAAATCTCATAGGAAAGGTAATGAGGCAATATTCAATATCAAGGATTGGAAAAAACTGACAGAAAAGGCTACAGGAAAGAATATTTCGGTCACTGTCACCGCACTTAAGGACGGAAAATGGATACAATATCGCCCATTTGACATCTCTGTTTCCGGCGATAAACTCGACTCATATTTGACTTATCGGCTCATCGAACCCGATTATGAGGTCTTTTCTCGTCTGCAGATAATGGAAAGGAATGTGGAGAATTTCTCAGAGCGTGTGGTATGCGATTATAATGCAGTTGGCAACCGTTGCATGAACTGCCATACGCATGCCCCGGGACGCGACGACCTTTCATTTTTCTATGTGCGTGGCGAAGGAGGAGGAATGATTCTTAATGAGGGAGGCAAGTTGCGCAAGATTGATGCCAAGACACCCGATATGGTGTCAGGTCCGATCTATGCTCAGTTTGACCCATCGGGACGCTATATCGTATTCTCTTCAAATGCCATCATTCCGGCATTTCATTCCCGGCCCGACAAACGGCTTGAGGTTTTCGATACGAAGTCGGATATATATGTCTATGATCTTGAGAGGGGAGAGGAGCTTCGCAGCCCATTGCTTGCCGATTCCACTCGCCTTGAGACATTCCCTACATTCTCTGCCGACGGCAAAAGCATTTACTATTGTGTGGCAGAAGGACAGGCACGTCCATCACGGCTTGACAGTCTTTTCTATAGCCTTTGCCGCATAGATTTTGATCCTGCGCAAGGGAGATTCGGGACGGCTACAGATACGATTATCAGCGGGAAATGGGGAAGTAGTGTGAGTCATCCGCAGGTATCGCCGGATGGAAAGCGACTCCTCTATACGGTCTCGGATTTCGGCACTTTCCCTATTTGGCATCGCGAGGCAGACCTTCGTATGCTCGACCTTAAAAGTGGCGAAATTGACACTCTGAAACACGTGAATAGCCCCATGAGCGACACGTACCATAGTTGGTCGGCAGACGGACGATGGTTTGTCTTTGCCAGCAAGCGGGATGATGGACTTTATGGGAAGCCATATTTTGTCCATGTATCGGAGGATGGGCAGGTCACTAAACCCTTCGTTCTGCCACAGGAACACCCATCTTTCTACGACAATACGCTCAAATCCTACAATGTTCCTGATTTGGGGCATGCGCCCGTATCTTTCCTTCCCGGAGATGTAGCTTCTGCACTTGGCATTAGTAATTGACAGTGATGTCAGTTTCTTGTTGTGACTGGTACTTGGAGGGAAGATGAGTAATAAAAACGGAAGGCCAGAGTTGGTCTTCCGTTTTTTATTCAGTGTTCACTGTTCATTAGGAGTTATGCCTATGTTTTCGAAGATGAAGGAGTAGATGTCGGTGTATTCATCGATGATCTTTTCGATTGGCTTGCCGGCTCCGTGGCCCACGTTGCTGTCGATGCGGATTAGTTTCGGAGCATCTCCAGTATCTGAAGCTTGAAGTGTAGCGGCATACTTGAAAGAGTGGGCCGGAACTACGCGGTCGTCATGGTCGGCAGTTGTCACCAGAATAGCCGGATAGGGGGTGCCGTCGTTCTTGATATTGTGGATCGGAGAGTAGGATAAAAGGTAGTTTGCCATTTCCGGAGAATCTGAAGACTTTCCATAGTCATGTGCCCAGTTCCAGCCGATTGTGAAGAGATGGTAGCGCATCATGTCCATCACGCCTACACGTGGGATAGCCACCTTGAAGAGGTCGGGACGCATATTGGTCACTGCACCAACGAGCAGACCGCCGTTGCTGCCTCCCTCTATGGTCAGGAGATCTTTGTTGGTCCAACCCTCGTTGATCATATATTCGGCCGCAGCGATGAAGTCGTCAAAGACGTTTTTCTTCTGCTGTTTTGTACCTGCTGCATACCATTCTTCACCATATTCACCGCCGCCACGGAGGTTTGCCTGAGCGTAGATACCACCGTTTTCAAGCCATAAGAGGCGGTTGGCAGAGAATCCCGGATTTAGAGTGACGTTGAAGCCTCCGTAGCCGTAAAGGTAGACCGGATTCTTGCCGTTGCGCTTAAGTCCCTTCTTGTAGGTGATGAACATAGGTATCTCCGTTCCGTCGGCAGAAGGATAGAACACTTGTTCCGTAACGTAATCATCAGGATTGAATCCTGAAAGCTCCGTTGCGAGGAAAAGCTTGCTGTCGCCGGTCTCGGCATTATATTCCATGATTGTAGAGGGAGACGTGAAAGAGGAGAAGGCATAGAACGTCTCAGGATTCTTGGAATTGGTAGAGAAGGATAATGTTCCGTAGCCGGGCAATGTGATTTCGCGTTCCTTCACACCATCCTTGCTGTAGACGTATGCGCGGTGGGAAGCGTCTTTGTCGTAGGTCAGGATCAGTTTATCGCCTGCGAATGTGGCATCCACAAGCACTGCATCTTTATCTTCAGGCACGAGGTCGATCCAGTTCTTTCTCTGAGGAGCCTTTACGTCGACTGTCACGAGCTTGTATTTCGGGGCGTCTGCCGAGGTGAAGATATAGAGCTTTCCGTCCTTTTCACCGATTACGCTGATATCGTGTTCTTGCGAGTCTTCTACTGTGACCCACTTCGGATTCGGATCCTTGAGGTCTTTTATGTAGAGGGAGTTTCCTTTTCCGGCTCCGCCTCCCATGACCATCAATACCGATTCGTCGTCGGTGATCTCAAGACTGTGGAAGTGCTGTGGCTGTTTGCAGTTGTCGAAGATCACTTTGTCTTCGCTTTGAGGAGTACCGAGCTTATGATAGTATATACGGTGGTATTCATTAGTGTTAGAGTATTCCTTTCCGGGTGTCGGTTTATCGTAGGCACTGTAGTAGAAGCCGTCTCCATGCCATGCTGCTCCGGTGAATTTGGTCCATTCTATATGATCGGGGAGCAATTTGCGGGTAGCTGTGTCCATGACATAGATCTCTGTCCAGTCACTTCCTTTGCGTGATACGGTGTAGGCAGTATATTTGCCGTCGTGCGACTGATATACGCCTTTTAGCGACGCTGTGCCGTCGTCAGAAAGTTTGTTCGGGTCAAGGAATACTTCAGCCTCTCCTCCCGGGGTGTCCGACCGGTAGAGGACAGATTGGTTTTGCAGTCCATCGTTCTTGTAAAAATAGTATTTGCCGTCGTTCTCTTTAGAGGGCATTCCGGTCTTAGGGTAGTCGTTGAGTTGCTTGAGGCGTTCGCGTATTATCTCACGGAAAGGGATTTTTGAAAGATATTCTTCAGTGACAGCATTTTCAGCTTCCACCCATGCGAGTGTCTCTGCAGCGGTATCATTTTCCAGCGGACGGTAGGGGTCATTTACTTCTTTACCGAAATATACGTCTACTGTGCCATCGGCAGGAGCTTCCGGATAAGTGATAGGATTTTGCTTTGAGCAGCTGGCCATTGATAGAGCCATAAGCGCAATGATTGATTTACGTGCCATAAATGTTAGTTAATGAAGTTGTTTAAACTTATTTACGAATTAAAAAATTTACAATGAAGAGTTAAAC
>CAMWLX010000002.1 GCA_947175225.1 uncultured Porphyromonadaceae bacterium | reverse complement strand
GCACATCCTGGCCAGCACCTGTCCCTTGCTGTTTCCTCACTCTCCTGCTGACTGCCGCGCCGAGATATTCCCTGCAAATTCGTCATACGAGATTCAGCCGACCGACTCAAAAACCGGCAGCCATGTCACATGGCTTGAGATCAATCCTTATAAGGGTGGCGCGGGGACGATACACTGCACCCTGTATGCTGCCCCTAACCATACCAATACGCCCCGCTATGCGGTCATAAGGGTTAATTCGGCAACAAATTATATCGACTTCAAGGTTAAGCAAAACGCCATGCCTTCCGGAGGTGCTGATGATCCGACCCCCGGAGTAGGTGAGGAGTGATATTGCTCACAATGTTACTTTAACAGGGATTTAGCGTAAAGTTTCTATTGTCAGTAATGAAATAATTAGTAACTTTGCAAGCTGCCAACCACATACGTTTATGAAATATATCGGAGCACACGTCTCGACAAGTAAAGGAGTTGCATCTTCGCCGATCCTCGCATCGCAGATCGGCGCAAGAGCTTTCGCGATATTTACCCGCAGTCCGTCGAGATGGAGGTCTCCGGCTATATCTGAAGCGGATGCGCAGACCTTCAAGCAGAACTGCATAGATTATGGATATACCCCTGATGTGATACTGCCACATGACAGTTTCCTTATAAATCTCGGGTCGCCTGATGCCGCCAAACTTGCTATGTCGCGTGAGGCATTTTTAGACGAGTTCCGCCGTTGCGAGCAGCTCGGGTTGACTATGCTTAACTTTCACCCCGGCTCACACCTCAATGAAATGGATGAGGATGACTGCCTTAAACGTATCGCCGAGTCGATCAATCTCACGCTCGACAAGACTGAGGGTGTTACAGCTGTGATAGAGTCGACCGCCGGACAGGGGTCAAATCTCGGATATAGATTTGAACATCTTGCGCGGATTATCGAATTGACCGAAGATAAGTCAAGGGTGGGGGTCTGTGTAGATACCTGTCACTCGCTGGCCGCCGGATATGATTTCACAACTCCCGAGACTTATGATGTGTCATGGCGGGAGTTTGGTGACATTGTCGGCTTTAACTATCTCAGAGGGATGCACCTCAATGATTCTATAAAAGGTATAGGCTCGAGGGTTGACCGTCATGCACCGCTCGGTCACGGCGAGCTCGGCCTTGAGTTCTTTAAGCTGCTGATGCGTGACCCGCGTATGGATAATATCCCCTTGATACTTGAGACGCCTGACGAGGAACTTTGGGGCGAGGAGATAGCGTGGCTGTATAGTCAGATCCCCGATGCCGACAGAGATCAAAAAGAGTAACTTACTACCGGTTGAACTTATTTACATTCAAGATAATAAATCAATTAGCATAACTATCAATTATCATGAAAACTAAACCTGACCTTTCCTTCTGGAAGCTATGGAATCTCAGTTTCGGGTTCTTTGGTGTCCAGATTGCCTATGCACTGCAAAGTGCTAACGTCAGTCGTATCTTCGCTACACTCGGTGCTGACCCGCACGACCTGAGTTATTTCTGGATTCTCCCACCGCTGATGGGCCTTGTGGTGCAGCCGATAGTCGGCACAGCCTCAGACAAGACCTGGAATAAGATCGGTCGTCGTCTTCCTTACCTGATTTTCGGAGCTGTCGTTGCCGTTATTGTGATGTGTCTTCTTCCAAATGCCGGTAGTTTCGGACTGGCTGTTTCGTCGGCAATCCTTATCGGACTGATCGCCCTGATGCTTCTCGACACATCAATCAACATGGCGATGCAGCCGTTTAAGATGCTCGTGGGTGATATGGTCAATGAGAAACAGAAGGGTCTGGCTTACTCGATCCAGAGTTTCCTCTGCAACGCCGGCTCGATCGTTGGCTATGTTTTCCCCTTCCTGCTCACTTGGTTAGGTTTCCGCAATACTGCTGCATCAGGAGTAATTCCCCAGACGGTAGTGTTCTCTTTTTACTTCGGTGCAGCCATACTGCTGATATGTGTATTCTACACACTTGCCAAAGTCAAGGAGTGGCCCCCCGAGCTTTACCGCGAATATAATGGTGGTGAGGAAGTCAAAGCTGATGGTCAGAAAGAGAAGACCAATCTGTTGAAACTCCTTGTCAATGCTCCCAAAACATTCTGGACAGTCGGTCTGGTGCAGTTTTTCTGCTGGTTCGCATTCCTGTTTATGTGGACTTACACCAACGGTACGATTGCTAAGAACGCATATAATTGCCCCGAAACAACAACCGTGACAGGTATCGCACAAATTGATGCCAACGGCGCAGTCGCTGATGTATATTCGGCAAAATATATCCTTACCACCGATAACAAGGTGATTGTCGATCACGGCAAAGCCTGTGTCGCCGGTCTCGTAACAGCCGACGGCGAATTTATCGAAGGACGCACTATCGCCATGGCAGATAAAAATGTCGAGGCAGTTGATATAGTATCGGGCGGTCTCAATATTAAAGCGCCTACGATCGGTATCGAGGTGCTCAACCCCGTTGCCAATGATGGTATCATCGCATCGGTTGACGGTGTGGCAAGCTACAAGTTTAACGAGGCAGTCAGCACCAACGGTATGGTTGTAGTCGTAGATGGTAAGCGCCGCGTAGAGACTACGTCATTCACATTGGTCGATTACCTCTCAAGAATGGATGGTCAGACCGGTATTGTCCTGGCTGACATATATACTCATGACCCCAACACCGGCGAACTCTTTGTTGACGGCAAGAAAGATGCCGTTCTCACAGATCCGGCCAATGCAGTATTTGAGACATCGGTGGTACTCAACACCGAGTCACCTCAATATAACGATGCAGGTAACTGGGTAGGTATTCTTTTTGCCATCCAGGCAATTGGCTCGGTACTCTGGGCTATTGTGCTTCCCCAGTTCCGCAGCCGCAAGTTCTCATATGCCCTCAGCCTCGTGCTCGGTGCCATCGGCTTTATCACAGCCGGATACTTCACCGATCCTTATTTACTCTTCATATCGTTTGCATTTATCGGTTGCGCATGGGCTGCAATGCTTGCATGGCCGTTCACTATCCTTACCAACTCGCTCAAGGGTGGCAACATCGGTGCATACCTCGGCCTGTTTAATTGCTCGATCTGCCTGCCGCAGATTGTCGGCGCGCTCCTTGGCGGTGTTATCCTCTCGGCTATCGGCAACCCCGATGAACTCGCACCGCAGTACATGATGATGGTGATCGCAGGTATCTCGCTCTTCCTGGGCGCATGTGCCGTGGCTTTCATCAAGGAGCATCCCGCATCAGAGACCGCAGCAACCAAATAACCGTCAAAATCCGCAAAACAATGAAGAAAACTATATTATCATTAATATTTGCAGGCATGGCAACTGTGGCGCTTTCGTCATGCTCGGGGCAGGAAGAGTATGACGCATACGTTGCTGACCTCAAAGCTCAGCCTGCCGTGATCGATACAATCTCATCACCGACATCATACGCCGCTTATCTTGACTCACTGGCTGTATGTGCCAATGCTTTTGATCAACTCGGGCTGAAACTCAACGATACCCAGAAAGATGAGATCTCGACCTTGTCAATGCTTATTCAGGAGGCTCTCGTGGCAAAGTATGACAAACTGGCCGCTCAGACTGACTCAATAAGCGACAATACTGTCCTTGATGCCTCTGCTCCCGTTCAACCATTCGGGCAAGCAGATGACGAGGTTAAACTCAATTGATTATACTCCACAATCTTATAATAAGTTAGAGTTCACATCGGCTGACATCAGGTCTCTACAAGAGGCTTGATGTCAGTTTGTATTTATATTAGTATTTATAAAGGTCGGAATATTTATGTGGAATTTGGACCGGGATTATTTGACGGATGAGTGATTTTTTGTTAACTTTGCACATCTCAAAGTAGCGAGATAATTAGTATCGTTCAAGCTCCCGTTACAATTATCTTAGCCAGGAATAATAATTGCTCTTAGCATCTGATATTAATCGCCGTGAATATGATTATCGATCATCTGGAATATTTGTTGCGTCGTCACGATTGTGTGACGGTGCCCGGGATCGGTGCATTTATGGCGCGTTATAAATCTGCTGCGTTTGATGCGTCTGACAATACGTTGCTGCTCCCTCCCACACGACAATTAGTCTTTAACGGGCTGTTAGTAGAGCCCGACGGAATACTCGAAAACTCTGTTGCCCGTTGTAACGGAGTGTCTTTTGAAGTCGCCTCACGCATGGTTGCTGAGGAGGCTGCGAGCCTGTTACATCAACTCAAATGCTACGGATCACTGATGCTTGGCCCATTGGGAGAATTGACCTATACTGAATATTCCACAATAGTATTTGCCCCAGGCGATACGTCACGATGGGATTTCAGATTCTACGGACTGCGTCCGCTGTCACTCCGTGAAATATCAATGGCTCAACCGGCAGATGAGAGAGTTGTAAATGACGTTGCGCAAGTAAAGCATACCTCTGTTATAAACGTTACACCGTGGCCGGCAGATAATGAACCTGCACCAGACTCGCGAGCCGGTCGCTTTACACGTTCGATCGTCGGTATCGCAGCCTCACTTGCCGTGATTGTATCGCTGGCCCTCTTCTTTATAAATCCCATAAAGGTCGCTAACGAACCGTTGCAAGCATCGCTTGCTCCTCAGGTCTCGACAGAGAGCGTTGTCAGTGTCGAACCAATGGATGTCGAGGTAGATGAAGATAATATCGAGAGCCCAGATGAGATGTCTGTCGTGGAGAGTGTTGCCGAGAGCAGAAAAGAGCCGGAGGCGACTGCCCCCTCGGTAATTTCAAAACCTGAGGCTAAACCTGTGCTGAATTTCAACCCGTCAGATCCATATTGCGTTATCGTGGCCTCTTTTCCTGCCGAAGATCAGGCAGAGAGATATATTTCAGAGAACAGTGGCAAACAGCTCGGTGTCTTGCAACAGGATGGCAAGTACAGAGTATATGCTGCCACCGGTCGCACTTACGAGGAAGCGGCCGCTCAGAAAGATGTGGCCGGGACTCAGGGAGCATGGATCTGTCGCCGGTGAGGCCGGTGTGATTCTGCTATCATGACAGTCTGCATCAGACGAGTATAATACTATATGCCGCAGAGAGATAATTCTCGCGGTATCCCATAAATTCAAGACGTTATTATGGAAAATTTCCACGAACTACTTATAAATCGCCGCAGTATCCGCCGATATACCGACGATCCGATTGATCCGGAGCAGGTCAAGATGATTATAGAGGCTGCCCTTATGTCACCCTCATCAAAAAGTGTCAGACCATGGCAGTTTGTCGTTGTCGAGGATAAGGATATGCTTGATAAGCTGAGCCACTGCAAGGCTAACTATGCCACCTCTATCGCATCCGCGCCTCTCGCTATTGTCGTGGCTGCTGACACCACCAAGTCTGATGCCTGGATAGAGGATGCCTCTATTGCTGCCGTGTTTATGCAACTGCAGGCTCAGGATTTCGGGCTCGGCAGCTGTTGGGTCGAGGTGCGTGAGCGTTTTGGATCAGACGGACTTCCGGCCGAAGAATATGTCAGGGAGGCATTAGGCATACCCGAACAATTCGGTGTACTCTGCATCATCACCATCGGTCATAAGGATGAGGAGCGTAAACCCATCAATCCCGAGAAACTCCTGTGGGAGAAGGTGCATATCGGATCGTGGAAGAATACCGACGAATGAAGGTCGCTGTAATAGGGGCAGGCAATGTAGCTACTCATCTTGTAAAAGCATTATCAGGTATTGCCGAGATATATCAGATAGCTGCCCGTACCGAGACCTCTGCATCTCAGCTTGCTGAGCGCGTCAATGCAGGCGATAATGCCGGCGTAAGATGCGAGGTGTTGACAGACCTCTCTACTCTCAGGGGTGATATGGATTTATACCTTATCGCCGTCAATGATGATGCCGTGGCAGACGTGGTTGCTGCTACCCATGATTTCCCCGGGATATGGGCTCATACGTCAGGGAGCGTCGGGATGGATGTGTTCAGACATTATAAGAGCCGTTACGGTGTATTTTACCCCTTGCAGACATTTTCAAAAGGGGTTGATGTGCGGTTTAACAATATACCGTTACTTATCGAGGGGTGTGATCCTGAGACGACGGCCCGACTTGAGAGTATAGCTCACAAGATAACCGAGACGGTCAGACTGACCGATAGCGCGACGCGTGAGGATATTCATGTCGCCGCTGTGTTTGCCTGCAACTTCGCCAATCTTATGTGGGCAGAGGCTGACCGACTCCTCAACGAGCAAGGGATGGATATCAGTTTTATGTTACCTTTGTTACAGGCTACGCTCGATAAACTCCTTGTTAAATCTCCGGCAGATGCAATGACAGGGCCGGCGAGACGAGGTGACATGGCTGTCATTAACAAACACTTGACATCTTTGCCTCACGATCTCAAACCGGTCTATGCACTGCTCTCAGACCGTATTATCTCAATGTTCCGTAAAAATACAGATGAGTAAAACAGCTTACGACCTCACTAAGATCAAAGCCGTGGTATTTGATGTTGACGGCGTACTCTCTACATCGACAATACCGTTGGGCGATAATGGCGTACCGCGCCGCACGGTGAACACCAAGGATGGTTTCGCCATACAGCTTGCTATAAAGCGCGGTATCAATATCGCCATCATTACCGGTGCTGTTTCACCCGGGATAACAGAGAGATTTCAAGGACTCGGAGTTAAGGATATTTACAGCGGAGTGGGCATGAAACTGCCGCTCTTTAAGGATTGGATCGACCGACATGGCCTTAAACCTGAAGAAGTTGTGTATGTCGGCGATGATATCCCTGATTATGAATGTATGACATATGCAGGGCTGGCGGTTGCTCCCGCGGATGCTGCTGTGGATATACTCGAGATAGCCGGGTATATATCGCCGGTCACCGGTGGTAACGGTGTGGCACGAGATATTCTCGAGGAGATAATGCGTGCACGAGGTATGTGGGCATTGTCGGATAAGGCTTTCGGTTGGTAAAAGTATGATAATCGGTTATGAATGATAATAGGTATAAGCCTCTCGAGGGGTGTAAAGTTTTGCTTGCGTCACATTCGCCGCGTCGCCGCCAACTTCTCGAAAAACTTGATGTGGATGTTGAGGTGCTTCCGTTGGTCGAAGTCAATGAGTCATATCCCGCAAAGATGGCTTCCGAGGAGGTGGCAGGCTATATTTCGCGAAAAAAGGCTCATCCCTATGTCTCGGGTCTTAAAGACGGGGAGATATTGCTGACAGCCGACACGGTGGTAATCAACCGTGGTGAGGTGTTGGGTAAACCGGCCGATGCCGAGGACGCTGCCCGTATGCTGCGCCAATTATCGGGTCATACCCATAAAGTTGTGACCGGTGTAACACTCGCGAGCAACAAACGTATGGTCACTTTCTCAGCTGTGACAGAGGTAGATTTTGCACCGCTCTCTCATGAAACTATCGATTATTACATCGAGAAATACCGGCCGTTTGATAAAGCGGGTGCATATGGTATCCAGGAATGGATAGGTTACGTCGGGATAACCGGTATCAGAGGTGATTACTACAATGTCATGGGGTTACCGCTCAATGCTCTTTTTGAGAGACTGATGGTGTTTGCCAATAGTCTTCATAACCGCGGTAACCACTGATTTACATCTCGGCCGCTATCTCGGATACCGGGAGTTTGAGGATTATCTGCAAGCCATCAGGCGTATATGCCGGATCCGGTAGAGCAAACAGATCGGCAAGAAGTCTCTCGGCCTCAGCCGGCAGCATAGCCCGGGTTGATCTTATCGCTGCACTCTGGGCCAGAGAGAGAGCCAGACGTTTGTGCATCTCTTCTTGCGGGTTGCCGATCCCCTCTTGGGCATCGGCAATGATTTTAAGCAGTGCCTCACCGGCATCAGCCGACTGCAATACGGCCGGTACACCTTGCATCTCGCAGCGAAACAATCCATCGTCGACTGCCTGAGAGATTGTGAGTTGGTATCCTAAATCCTTGACATCCTCGGCAATGCTGTCAAGTACGGTTTTTTGAGCAGGTGTCAGTTCGATCAGATCGGCGAACAATACTTGTTGTGATTCACCCGTCATCCCCGATGCTTTACTAATGAAACGCTCATAGAGGATCTTGACGTGGGCGCGATGACGGTCAATGATTATCAAACTGTCATGTCCGGCTGTTACGAGGTAACGGTTGGCGACCCGCAAAATTCCGCAGGAGGCTTTATCAGTCTCCATCTCGGGGAGTGTATTAAGCGCGCTCGGCGATATTGATGATGGTAGCCCGGTTTGGTCAGTTATAATGCTCGCATGTTTAGATGCGGGTATCTCGGGCGTTATGGATGAATGTTGAAAATCAGAATACAGTTTCTCCCAATCATTAAGTTGGCTGGGATGAGCGCCGCCGGTAAAGGGAGCATCTGCTCTTTTGCCTTTCGACGCAGTCGGGTGGGGAGCGGTATTGAGTCGGGAGGGATGAGTCTCAGCATCAAAGTCGTTGAGTTGCGACCCGGGGTCACCTGACATCTCTTTGTCATTCTCCGGGGCAAACGGATTGTATGACATATCAAGACCTCCGAGGTCAAGCCGGTCATTCATCATCGGATTGAAGACCGGGATCTCAGGAGCATCCTGCCGGTCAAACTCAAGGGAGGGTACGGCATTAAACTTCCCGAGCGCTTCGCGTATTGCTGCTGAGAGAATCTGCCATATAGGCTGCTCGTTCTCAAATTTAATTTCGCTCTTTGTCGGGTGGATATTGACGTCTATCGTCTGCGGGTCAACCTCAAAATTCAGGAAGTAATTGGGCTGATGTTCAGGAGAAATCAGTTCGTCATAACAGCTCATTACTGCCTTATGGAAGTAAGGATGACGCATATTGCGCCCGTTGACAAAGAAAAATTGCTGGGCATTGCGTTTACGGGCGTGTTCAGGAAGACTGATAAAGCCGTTGATCTTGACCAACGGCGTCTCTGTCTCAACCGGGATCAGCTGCTTGTCGATGCTCTTGCCGAAAAGACCCGCTATGCGCTGTCTCAGTGTACCGGGCAGCAGTTGATAGAGGTTGACATCATTGTGATAAAGCTCAAACTCAACTGACGGATTGACCAGGGCGAGGCGCTCAAACTCGCGCGTGATATGGCCCAACTCGACCGCATCTTTCTTGAGAAATTTGCGTCTGGCGGGGAAATTAAAGAACAGATTTTTGACAGACAGGTTGCTCCCGGGGGTGCAAGCCTCGGGGGTTTGGCTAATGAACTTTGATGCAGCCAATTCGAGGCGTGTACCTATCTGACTGTCAGCACGCATCGTGCGCAGGTCAATCTGCGCTACGGCCGCAATCGAGGGTAACGCCTCACCCCTGAATCCCATAGTGTGGAGTTCAAAGAGGTCTGATGCCTGGCGAATCTTAGAGGTAGCATGGCGCTCAAAAGCCAGCCGGGCGTCAGTGTCTGACATCCCGCAACCGTCATCGACAACCTGTATGAGGGTTTTCCCCGCATCGCGTAATATTATTTTTATATGAGTGGCGCCTGCGTCGATCGAGTTTTCAACCAGTTCTTTTATGACAGAGGCAGGTCGCTGTATGACCTCGCCGGCCGCTATCTGGTTGGCAACTGAGTCAGGGAGAAGTTGTATAACGTCACTCATAATAGGATAATGCTCTGCTGATAATAAATAGGGGATATTTACCCTGCAAATTTACTGAAAAAATCGGTAATTATCGGTAAATTTGCACCATGAATCGGCTATTTCTTTTTAATCCTGAAAACGATATTGCTCTGGCCAAAGGCGGTCTGCCGGCTACTCCACCGCGTCAGGCTGCCCTGCTACATCGGGCAGGTGCAATGTTGTCATATTGGTTGGGGAATAATGGAGACCGGATATTAGTAGCCCCGGAAGATTTTGAAAACAGCATGATTTTCAAGGAATCGATTGAAAACGAATTGGGGATATTAGGGCCGACCCCCATAGAATCAGTGAGTCGAGATAATTCTTATCATCTAACACCGTGGGGATGGAGTCTTGATGCAATCAAACAATATGAACGGGCCGGTGTCGTAGCTGCGATTGACAATGATGAGATTGAGAGAATCCCGAGCTATCGCGATATATCGCACCGACGCACGGCTCTGGAATTTTTGCGCAAATGGGGTGAGACAGTTGGTGATACAGCTTTTACTTTACCCATCGAGGCTCGGTATGTCACACAAATCATGGAGTATATGAGGGCGGTCGGTGAAGTGATAGTGAAATCTCCCTGGTCGTCAAGCGGTCGTGGGGTCTTCCCTGTCTCGGCGCGAAATATTGAGGCTGTCAGACCTTTGATCGAGGGGATAATACGCAGGCAGGGATCGATAATGGTCGAACCGTATTTGCCCAAAGTACAAGATTTCGCGATGCTGTATAATTATCGCAAGGGGAGAGCTGAGTATGTCGGAATGTCATTGTTTTTTAATTCGACAGCGACCAACTATGGCGGTAATTTAGTGGGGAGTGATCAAATGATTATCGATCGATTATCATGTATGATTCCCTCTGAAACAATAGAGGGATTAAAAAATGATGTCACGGAGATTTTGCAGTCGGTGCTACGCGATAGTTATCAGGGGCCGTTGGGTGTGGATATGATGATATGGAGAGATGGTGCAGAAGGATACCGTATCGATCCGTGCGTGGAGGTCAATCTGCGTTATACTATGGGTTTTGTAGCGCAGGGCATTTGGCGTAAAATTGGTCGCAAAGGAGTGATGACTATAGCTCCTAAGGGTAGTGTAAATATAAAAAGCGGGGATAAGCCGATAAGGCTCGTCCCCGATAATGAGTGGTTTGATATGGTCTTTATGCAGACTGATACCTTGTGAGGGGTCTGCTTATTCTGCGTTAGGGCGGCGCTCAAGTCTTACAACGTTCTCAACATGATGTGTATGGGGGAACATGTCGACGGGTTGCACCGCTGTCACTTTATATTTCTGATCAAGCAGTGCGAGATCGCGAGCCTGGGTAGCCGGATTACAGCTGACGTAGACAATGCGCTCAGGCCCGGCATCGAGTATCACATTAACAACATCGTTGTGCATACCGGCGCGCGGGGGATCGACTATCATCACATCAGGTCTGCCATGTTCGGCGATAAACTCTGCGGTAAGGACGTCTTTCATATCACCAGCAAAAAATTCGGTATTATCTATCCTGTTGACCTCAGAGTTTAACCGGGCATCACGGATGGCATCTTCGACATACTCGATACCGATTACTTTGCGGGCATTGCGGGCAATGAAGTTGGCGATGGTGCCAGTGCCGGTATAGAGGTCATACACCAGCTCGTCTCCTGTCAGTCCGGCAAATTCGCGTGCGACTTTATAGAGGTTATATGCCTGGCGCGAGTTGGTCTGATAAAATGATTTAGGGCCGATGCGGAATTTCAACCCCTCCATCTCTTCCTCGATATATTCTTTACCTGAGTGGAGTTTTATGTCAAGATCGGCTATTGTGTCGTTAGCCTTGGTGTTGACCACATACATCAGGGAGGTAAGCTCAGGGAACGTGGCGCGAAGATCATCGAGCACTGCTTTAATGGCCTCGGGATTATCCTCACCAAATGACAGTACGACCATGGTCTGGCCGGTAGATGCTATCCTGATCATCATGGTGCGCAACAGACCTGTTTGTGCCCTTAAATCAAAGAATGTCAGATTGTTTCGCTTTGCAAAATCCTTTACGTGACGTCTCAGCCGGTTGCCGAGATCATCTTGCAGATGGCAGCGGTCGATGTCGAGGACTTTATCAAAAGCCCCGGGGATATGAAACCCGGCGGCATTGCGGTCAGGGAACTCTTCGCCCGAACGCATCTGTTCCCAGGTCAACCATTTCTTATTGGAGAATGTATACTCCATCTTATTGCGGTACTCGCTGGTTTCGGCTGATCCCAAGATTGGTGAGATCTCGGGTAACTCAACTTTGGCGATGCGACGCAGAGCATCCTCAACTTGCTGCTGTTTGGCTTTAAGCTGTTCAGGATAGGGGAGATGTTGCCATCTGCATCCGCCACACACACCGAAATGTGAGCATAAAGGTTCGGCTCGCAGGGGTGACGGCTTTACCAGCCGTTCTATATGTCCCTCGGCATACGAGTGCTTCTTGCGGTCGATTTTTATGTCGGCGATATCACCCGGTGCGCCATAGGGGATAAATATCACCATCTCGCCGTGACGGGCTATGGCATTCCCCTCGGCGGCGACGGTGGTTATCTCAAGGCCTTCGAGCAGGGGGAGTTCTTTACGTTTTCTACCCATATATTAATTATGTGTATATTTGCTTTGTGAGCTGAGCTCACGATTATGATTGCAAAGTTACTACTTTCTGTCACAAATTTGTCACTCAGGCGATGAAAAAATCAAAATCGTTTTGGCGTTTTCCGCTGAATTTTTGTAACTTTGCAAATCACCCGGCCCGCATGCTGACCCTGATGCGATAAGTGGTGACGGATAAAACCGATACATTTGTCAATAATTAAAATAATATAAATATTAGACCGGAACGGTTAATAAAGTTAATTAAACAAGTCAACCAACCCATGGCAAAAAAAATCTACACTTTCGGTGACGGAAAGGCCGAAGGAGATGCAAAGATGCGTAATCTCCTCGGTGGCAAAGGTGCCAACCTCGCTGAAATGAATCTGCTGGGTATGCCCGTGCCTCCCGGCTTCACAATCACTACCGAAGTCTGCACTGAATACACTCAGTATGGCCGCGACTATGTGGTGAAAGGCATCAAGGCTGATGTCGAGAAAGCAATCGCACATGTCGAGTCACTCACCGGTAAGAAATTTGATGATCCCGCCAATCCGTTGCTCGTCTCAGTACGTTCGGGTGCCCGCGCTTCTATGCCGGGTATGATGGACACCGTGCTCAATCTCGGTATGAACGATGCTACCGTGCAGGCTCTCGCCGAGAAAAGCGGCAATCCCCGTTTCGCATGGGACAGCTACCGTCGTTTCGTGCAGATGTACGGCGACGTCGTTCTTGGCATGAAACCCAAATCAAAAACCGAGATAGACCCCTTTGAGGCTATTATCGACAAGGTTAAGGAGGAAAAGGGTGTTAAATTTGACACCGAGCTCTCTGTTGAGGATCTGCAGGAACTCGTAAAACGTTTCAAGGCAGCTGTTAAGGATTATACCGGCAAGGACTTCCCCGATTCTGCATGGGATCAGCTTTGGGGCGGTATCTGCGCCGTGTTTGACTCTTGGATGAATGAGCGTGCTATCCTCTACCGTCGCATGAATCAGATCCCCGAAGAGTGGGGTACAGCCGTAAACGTTCAGGCTATGGTTTACGGTAACATGGGTAATAACTCTGCTACTGGCGTGGCTTTCTCTCGTGATGCCGCGACCGGTGAGAATATCTTCAACGGTGAGTACCTCATCAACGCTCAGGGCGAGGATGTGGTGGCCGGTATCCGTACACCTCAGCAGATCACTGTCGAGGGCTCACGCCGTTGGGCTGCCCTGCAGGGTATTTCTGAAGAGGAGCGCGCCGCCAAGTATCCCTCACTCGAGGAGTCAATGCCCGTCTGCGCTGCCGAACTTATCGCTATCGCCCATAAACTCGAAGATTACTTCAAGGATATGCAGGATATGGAGTTCACCATCCAGGATGGTAAACTCTGGATGCTCCAGACCCGTAACGGTAAGCGCACAGGTGCTGCTATGGTGAAGATCGCCATGGATCTGCTGCGTGCAGGCGAGATCGATGAGAAGACAGCCCTGCTGCGTATGGAGCCTCAGAAACTCGACGAGCTTCTCCATCCGGTATTTGATAAATCAGCCCTCAAGCGTGCGACAGTTGTTGCCAAGGGTCTCCCCGCATCTCCCGGTGCAGCCACCGGTCAGATCGTCTTCTTCGCTGATGACGCAGAGGCTTGGGCCGAGAAGAAAAAGAAAGTTGTGCTTGTCCGAATCGAAACCTCTCCCGAAGACCTCCGCGGTATGGCAGTTGCCCAGGGTATCCTTACCATGCGTGGCGGTATGACCAGCCATGCTGCTGTGGTTGCCCGCGGTATGGGTAAGTGCTGCGTGTCAGGTGCCGGTGAAATCGTTGTTGATTACGAGAACCGCACCGTAGAGATGGGCGGCAAGACATATAAAGAAGGAGACTGGATTTCGCTCAACGGTTCGACAGGCGACGTATACGACGGTCAGGTGCCTACCGTAGAGCCCGAGCTCGACGGTGACTTCGGCGCAATCATGAACCTTGCTGCCAAGTACACCAAGACACTCGTCCGCACCAACGCCGACACCCCCCGCGATGCCAAGCAGGCACGCCACTTCGGCGCCCAGGGTATCGGTCTGTGCCGTACAGAGCACATGTTCTTTGAGGGTGACCGCATCAAGGCAGTACGCGAGATGATCCTCGCATCAGACGTAGAGGGCCGCAAAGCTGCTCTCGCCAAACTGCTCCCCATGCAGCGCGGAGACTTCGAGGGTATCTTCGAGGCAATGGACGGCTTCGGCGTTACCATCCGTCTGCTTGATCCCCCTCTGCACGAGTTCGTACCTCATCAGACAGCTACTCAGAAAGAGCTTGCTGACGATATGGGTATCACACTCGCTGAGGTTAAAGCAAAGGTTGACGCACTTGAGGAATTTAACCCCATGCTCGGTCACCGCGGTTGCCGTCTCGGTATCACCTACCCCGAAATCACCGAGATGCAGACCCGCGCCATCATCGAGGCCGCACTTGCAGTGAAAGCCCGCGGCATCGACGTCAAGCCCGAAATCATGATACCTCTGGTAGGCTCACTCAAAGAGATCCAGAACCAGGCCGATATCATCCATATCACAGCATCTAAGGTATTTGAGGAGAAAGGTCAGTCACTTCCCTACCTCGTAGGTACCATGATCGAAGTACCCCGTGCAGCACTCGTAGCAAACGAAATCGCTACCGTTGCCGAGTTCTTCTCATTCGGTACAAACGACCTTACCCAGATGACATTCGGTTTCTCGCGTGATGATGCACCCAAATTCCTGAAATACTACAAAGAACACGGCATCATCAAGACCGATCCCTTTGAAGTTCTCGACCAGGAAGGTGTAGGCCAGCTCGTAGAAATGGGCGTCAAGAAAGGCCGCGCAACCCGTCCCGACCTCAAAGTCGGCATCTGCGGCGAGCACGGCGGCGAGCCCAGCTCAGTCAAGTTCTGCGCCAAGCTCGGCATGAACTACGTCAGCTGCTCACCCTACCGCGTGCCCATCGCCCGCGTAGCTGCGGCGCAGGCAGCTATTGAAGATTAAGAAATAATCCCTTATTATAAGTTACTTAGGCGATAAGCCCTCTAACACAGAGGCTTATCGCCTATGGTATTTTTAAGGAGTATGTGCAATAGAACACAAATATGTGTACTAATGAACGGAATTATTGTCTAAAATTCATACTAATTTCAGAGGGCTGTTGTCTATGTGTTGTCTATTCGTAAAACAATGATAAACAAACAATAACATATAATTTTTGATATGGCTACATTCAAAGCCGTTGTCAGATGGCCTCGTGCGGATGGGTTTTACTCGGTCTATATCCGTGTCACGCACCGCCGTCAGACTCTTTTCATCAAGACTGACAAAATGCTCACTAAGCGAGAACTGACACGCAAGGGTGAGATTGCAGACGCTTACGTGTTGCAATTCTGCACACAGAAAATTCTGGAATACCAAGAGCGACTGAACCGACAGGACATTTCGCAATGGACCGGTGCGCAGGTAGTAGAGTTTCTGACAACGCCCGATGAGGTTATCTCTTTCTCGGACTATGCGAGAAAACATATTGACAGACTTATTGACAACGGACAGGAGCGCAGCGCAAAGAATTATCAACTATCCCTGCAACACATGGAGCGATACATGGGGACTACTCAAATCAAGTTTGCACAACTCACTTCAGTGAACGTCAACAAGTGGATAGCAACGTTGAGCGGTACGGCAAGGGCAAAGGAGATGTACCCGGTGTGTATCCGTCAGATTTTTAGAGCGGACATTGCCGAACTGAACGACTACGACACCGGCATTATCCGCATCAAAACCAATCCGTGGGGCAAGGTGAAGATCCCACCTGCGGACCGACCTGACAAGAAAGCCATCACGGCTGATGCGTGTCGCGCATTCTTCTCGGCACCATTGACACAGACGCGCATGATTGTCCCTCTGCCGGAGTTGGGCCGTGATGTTGCGATGATGTCTCTATGTCTGGCCGGCATGAATACGATTGATATTTTCAACTTGCGAAAGGAGGACTATCACGGCGGTATCATTCACTACAAGCGAGCCAAGACCACCAAGAGCCGGACCGATGATGCCTACATCGAGATGCGAGTGCCGGAGGTAATAAAGCCGTTGTTTGAGAAATACCGAGCAGGCGACCATACCAACCGCCTGTTTCGCTTTTGCGACCGTTTTTCGACATCTGACAGTTTCTGTGCCAACGTCAGCACAGGGATCAAGGCTATTTGCAAGTCAATGGGCATGGATGACCCCACGGAGCGCTATAGTGTTTACACCTTTCGGCACACATGGGCAACGACCGCGCAGAACGATTGTGGAGCGACCCTCGCTGAGGTTGGCTTTGCGATGAACCACTCGCACCGCAATTCCGTCACTCGCGGATATGTTGACATAGACTTTTCACCGGCATGGAAACTCAACGAGAAGGTGATCGATTTTATTTTCTTCAGCGATGCAACCTCTCGGCGCATGCAGCACGAGCAACCCGTTGACGGCCTGTTCCGTCTGTCAGCGAAGATGCTCATCCGTGCAGCTGCTTTCTTTCAAGGAAAGTGTCTTGCCAACTTTGAGGACATCGGCTATGGAAATATCGAGGAGGTGACAAAGGCTTTGGTAGCCAAATTCCCTGCGGATATTCCAAACCGCTCAATGGTGCAGTTCAAGATAGTCAACTGCGACAACGGCAAGGTTTATGTCTACGAGCATCAGAAAGGCAAAGGTTTCAAATGACCATTTTCCCGACACCACGAAAATGGTTCATGTAAATAGCGGAGCGGTTATAGAGAGCCGCAGGGAAGTTGAGTTGGCGACCTAACATTGCAGATGGGAAAATAGACCTCGGTTCACTCCCCCAATACGGAAAAAGGCAAATGGGAACTAACCCCAGGGAACAATCAGCCAAACCGCCCCGCTGTTGAGCGAGGCAATGACTCCGTACTCATTGTGGCGCAAGGTCGAGCGTTGGTTGCCACGTCTTCAAAGGCGTAGCCGGATAATGTCGAGATGTTGGTGAGCCAAGAGTGCGGTGTGCCTGTTACATGCGCTCAAAGCGAGGTGCGGAGAGACCCCGAAACGCGGAGGACGCTGTCAGTTTGAGGTCAGAAGAGGCGGTGCCGCTGCGACTCCCGATTGTCAGACCGGCGAATGACGATGAACTCCGTCTGATACAAAACAGTCATCCGGACTTTGCCGACAACGGAAGCGGTGCGATGTATCATTATTGTTGGCGCGACAGCGAGGACTATATGCAATGAGGAATTAGGAAATAGGAATGAGGAATAGAACTCTCCGCATAGTTTTGATAAACTCAATACGATCCCTCCCGGAATAATGGCGAGAAATGCCGCGATCCTCTTTTGAAGAACTGACCGGCGGAGCGTTGAGCGGTCAACTCGGATGCCACGTAAGTGGACCGGCTGAAAGTCTCCCAACTGGAAGCCTGACCGCGCCCCTCGGCTCAGAGGCGGTGCCGGAGAGCCGATAGACAAATGAGAGCGTAGGCAGTGGTGACAAATGAGCAAAGAGAAAGGCTGCCCCGTCGGACAGCCGACCCTGTGAGGGAGATGATTTAGAAACCTGCGTTATCGCGCAGCGCTCAGCTTGCTGAGAACCAGCCCTGAACCATTGTGTAATCGACGTTGTCGAACATAGAAACGGCGATTTGCCTTATATTGCGTTTATTTTAGAGGTATTAAGCGATTTTCAATTCCTGTGCCTCGTCTGCGGTACGGGCTTCGATTTCTTCACAGTAGCTTTCGCCGTCGAAAGTGATTACTTCCACTGAGAAGTATTTGAGTTTGCGGTTGGAGTTGAGAGAGCTGCTGAAGTTGTTGCTAACGTATGTCATGATTTTTGAAGTTTAAGAGGTTTTTAACTGTGCGCCGGGCGCGTTTGATTTTTACACCGCAGAATAAGCGGCTGATAATCAGTGTTGACAAGCACGTTAGCGGACAAGGGTTTGATGAAAAGGCGCAAGCCCCTGACTTGACCGATTTAGCGAGAGCAGAACGGAGTTTACTCCAGATATGCCGAGCGTGAGGGAAAGCCAAAGGAATACTCTTTTTCATAGGCACGACGGAAAAAGGAAGATTTTTTAATCAAATTTACCTGCCCTTTTCGAGCGTAGATAAAGACGCAAACTTCGCAGGTGTGAAATATCAGATGCGCTTAGGTGCGTTCAATCAGTTAATTCCTCCTAAACGCCCCGGCAACAATCGTGCAAAAGAGAGCAGAGCCGAACTTGTTCGAGCTATGCCGAGTGCAGCCGATTTAAGGCATAGCCAAAAATATGACCTATGCGTTACAACTTCGGCGGTTCTCCCAGCCGCAACTTAAAAGCGTATCAAACACCGTGTAATCACTCACGGCAAAAACGACAATCAGAAAATGTGCCATCGCCACCGGCGCTTGGCTCAGCCAAGAACTCCGGCAGACGAGGTGCATAAAAAGCAATTGCCCCGATGTGAGGCGATGCAACAAATGGTTCAAGGTCTTAGAGTCTCTAAATCACCTCAAAGGGCATAACGAACGGTAAAAGTCCTTATCAGGCGAAAGGTCGCCATTCCAATGCGAAGTGCCGATAAAGGAAGCGAGCCTCGGATCCAACTGGAGGTTGGTGCCGAAGCTCGCCATATACGTTTGGAAACAAGCCTATTCAGGCTTAATCTATGACAAGGGAATAAAGTAATGAGCTTAATGAAGCCAAGCGCAAAATCTATCCCATATGGATGGAGTTTTGTCTGCGAAGACTCTCCCATCTGTACCTATAATATAGAAATAAAATAGCTCGTTAGAGTATTCAACAATACATTTAATCACAGGAATTGGTTCAATGACAATAGATGATTTGACGTAAATATTAGAATCAATTAAAGCAGAACCATCGCGATTAAATAGCGAGTCACGATATTGATAGATTTTTTCAAGATATGATGAGTCATATACTCGCGTAAGAAAATCAACAATCGGAATATCATTAATGGTAGGCTTCCCAAAATCAATGATGTAGGGAATGCCATTATATATTTGTCTTTTACCTAATGATTGTAGGTCAATATTAAACTGTCGTTCTAAAGATTTATCCTTGAGCAAATAAGTATGATTGTTCATGTCAATAGATATACATTTGAAAGTTTGATACAAACCTGACCCTAAGCATCTGCGACAAGGAATAGTTTGTCTGCCTTTGCAAGAAGGGCAAAGACCAGTTCCTTTACAATTCCAGCATTTCAGTTTCCCTTTCCCTTTACATTTTCCACACGTACCTGTGCCATGACAGGCGCGACATTCAACGTGCCCTTCTCCACCGCACTTTTGACATTGTCCACTGCCATCACAGACATGACAATCCACGAAACCAGTACCATTACAAGTCCAGCAATCTTCTTTATGATGATTCCCACTTCCATGACAAACACGACATTCAACTTCATACCCATTACGGAGGGTATAACGCCCTGTTCCGTTACAAGCACGGCATTCGACCCTCACCCATCCGTCGCCATCGCAATCATCACAGTTTTCTTCTCCTGTGCCATCGCAATGTTGGCATTCACCTGACTGATTACAAGAATAACAAGGATACCGTCCTGACCCATCGCATGAAGGACACTCCGTGCTACCATCACAGACATCGCAGGTAACAGTCTTGTTACCATGACATTCAGTACACTTACCGTCAGAACAAACTGGACAAGGTTCTAGTTTGGGACATTTGTGCGATTTAACTGTTGATGGTATAACATATTTGCCCTTAAATTGTTGAAATGCACGAATCTCAGATAATGACAAAGCGGAGAAATCAGAGGGGGCAGATGAGAATTGGAAATCTTTATCCGGGCTTTCGTCCTCTACAATATCCGCATTATATTTTTCTTCGAAAATGGAGATATATAGAGAATTTTGCGATTTAATCGATTTGACTTTAGTTTTATCCTTAAAAGATTTAATCTTAAGGATAGTTCCGAGTTCTTCCAATATGGTATTAGATGCACTCGATATCATAGATAATGATAACATTTGACTGCATCCGGACGCAGAGAGTTTTCCTATCTGTTTCATCTGTTATGCGCTATATAAAGAACGCTCATGCATAAACAGGTAGTACCACTTCATGACGGCAAAGAATGCGCAGAACGTAGCGTTGAAAACGTTGCGGTCGTAGTAAGATCCCAGGTCGCTGTCAGAATGCTTGGTGATAAAATGACTATTGTGATTTGTCATATCACCGAGGAAACAAATAAGATATTTGGTTTCCTGATTGATCATATCAAATGGGACAACGGGGTCGTGGAAATTGCGCACAGTTTTTCCCTCATTATCAATAATGACATTATTATCTGCGTCTAATTTTGGATTGTAAAACTCACAAAGATAGCGGACACGAAGATTGAAAGTGTCTTTCGAGTTGTTGTCGACCTTTATAATCCCAATGTCATTAAGCTTTTGAAGCATGTTTTCCAAAATTTGCCTCATGGGATTATAAGGATTAAACTTGAGAGATGCGTCAGAATAGCGTTTCACTATTTGGTCCATAACAGGTTTGAGCGTAGAATCAAGGAAGTCTTCATGGAAGATATCCCGACATTCTTCGTGACCAACATAGAAATTGTAAAGATTATCCATGTCTGAAATAATCTTTTTGATAAGATCTTCAGGACCTTTACCTTTAGGGAATGCGCGGCCATTCTTTTTGATGTCGTTAATGGTAAGTTCAAACTTACTCATAGCGGCATTGGATGAATAGACATACATAGGTATGTCGTTATTAGATGACTTGATAAGATTAATAGCATCGTGGACGACTTGATCAGTCACTTCCCCATTTTTAGTCATTCCGCGCAAGTCGAAAACTACACCATGATAGGCGTTAATATTTGGTAGTTGAGCTTTGAATTCTTCGAATGAAGATACGCCTTTGACAGAAAGTCCTTCATCTTCCGCATCGTTTATATCATCGAGGAAAATTTCAATAGATTCCTTCTGGTCGTCTCGCCCATCTTCTTGAATTGGAGCGAAAAAATCATCAAGCCAAAGGATTTTATATTTTGGTTTACTCATTATGTAAAGATTAATTTATATGTTACACCATGATTGCCATAATAGAATTCAGCATCTCCACCAAGCTCCTGCATAGTCTTCCTTAGAGAATACATACCTGTGCCTGTATGTCCTTTGCTTCCGTGGAAGTATCCATGGTCAAAGACTTTTTTAAAATCACCCTTGAATGGTGTGCCATTGTTGGCTATCGTAACATAAAGAGAAGAATGCGTCGAAACAATGTCAATCATCACTTTCTTTTCTGTGAGAGATTTGCCGGCAAACGCTGAAGTCCCAAATGCATGGGTTTCAATATTTTCTTTAATGTTAGCAAGTACGTGTGAGAGAAATTCATCCTTGTCAATCTTGACTTTGATAAAGGATTTCTCATATTCATCGTTGTATGTGACGATGGCATCTATTTCGTCAAGTCCCTCTTGCAGAAGTTCAAGAATGGAATACTCCGATAATTTCATAGTTTCAGAACTCTTAATTTTCTCCAAGTTTCTAACTCCGTTAATGACGGACTCAACCGAAGAAATGCTTTGGAGTATTCTCTTGTAAGCTCTGTTTGCTTCAAAAGGCATCGAGAAGTAATGTTTATTTTCAAAACATAAGTTATAGAAAGGAATTATGACGTTTTCGATTTCCGGAATAATTATTTCGGTAGACTTTTTGATACCCTCTCTCAGTGCTTCAAGTTGATTGTCTTCAGAATCATCAGGATTGTTCCATTTCTTGCTAAAGAAATCCATAATTGAATTTGCATTAGCAAGAATCTCCTTGGATTTCTGACCCTGTTCCAAACTAAATTCGGATGTAGCAACGCCATCTGACAATAAAGCCTTTATAGGGTCAAGTACTACACGACGTAAACGCAAAGTAATATCATGCTTATTAGACTCTATGTCCTGGATTAATTCTTGTGTAGTCATAACGAGTTTCACTTCATTATTTCAACCGACTGATTGGACATCTTGCCAAGATTTTTGGCTTTTTCGGTTATGTTGAAAAGTTCTTTGTGTGGATATGATCCCAACGCATAGTCATTGGGAAATGATTGAGTATTCAAGGATGCATTGAGAAAATCGTTAACAGTTTCAATGTGGCGTTGAGTAAAAAGCTTTATCGAGGCAATATTGTTACGTGCAACGTTAAGTTGTCCCATGAAAGTTTTAATCCTTTGAATTTCTTTTTCGATTTCAGTAATGGTTTCCTGATTCTTTTTACCATTTGAGGCTGACACACCAATAAAGGCAATGGCACTTAATCCGGCAATACCCCAACCAATCGGTCCCATGAGACCGAGCACAGTCGCACCCCCTGACACTCCGGCACCCCCTGCGGCAAGAGTGCCTCCACCGATCCAAGCCAAAGCTGCATTAGTTGCGGCAACACCACCTAAAGATGAAATCGCAACTCCGGTTCCTGCTGTTCCAAATGTCGTGGCGATAGCCATTAATGCTGTGGAACCTCCGATTGCCAACGCACCTCCGGCGGCAGCCGCACCCAAAAGACCACCATTATTATTTTTATTACTGCCGTTTTTGAACTCCTCTTTGGATTCGGCATCAATGGCTTCTTTTATGGTGGCAGACTTTCTAACGGCAAGAGAGGCACCGTTAGTTATTATAGTAGGACAGGATGAAAGAGCATTAACATATGTCTGAAAGCGAAGCAAAGTATAAAAAGCGTCCTTGCGCAAATTATAGAGTTCCATAGCATCGTGAGTAGTTACTTCGAGAAGTTGCTTGTACTTCTCGAAAATTTGTTCGTATTTGGTTGCGGTTTCATGCAAATCTTCTCCATGATTGAGAAAATTTGTGCCTTTTGCAAATATCTTGGATAAGAAGTTGCGTTTATTTTTTTCTTTAGACATAGCGCAAAATTAGTGAATATTGGGGAGATATACAAATTTCAATTAGTTAAGCGTCTGGAAATGACCGGAGTCAAGATAACCAAAATTTCCTATAAATACATGACTTGCCCCAACGGTCTACCTCGTAGGCTCGTTCGCAGAGTTGGGGATGAGACTGAAATGCCATTTGGCAGTTCTGCTGTATTTTGCCCCACAACGAGCCTTCAACGATGTCGTGGTATTCGTAGGCTTGATTTAGCAATTCCTTGCCATTTGGCTTGAAAGACTTCATGCCTGAAGCTAATTTGGCAAGAACCTTTTGATATGCATGTGCGCCAACAATTGAAGTCGCGCAACGATCTGCACTCAACTCGCTTCGACGGCTCCAGTATTGAAGAGCAAGAACAAGGGGGCCAAAAAGCATATACGGAATACCCTTAAATGAGTCGGCAAGTTCAACGAGTGAATAAAGCAACGTATTATAGAACGTGTGGTGGCAAACGATGTGCCCACACTCATGTGCCAATACACCTTTCAGCTCATCTGGAGATAGAGCCTCTACCGCGCCGCTTGAAATGGCGATGAATGTCCGGGTCTCGCCATAGGTGTATGCATTGATGTAGGGGTCGTTGTAAACATACAATTCCGGTTCATCAATGCCAAGCGATGTTACCGTCTCCTTGAATACTCGGTAAAGTGCGGGAAAGTTATCTTCGTAGACCTTCACATGATTGGCAAGGTTTTGTCCGCGATAGAGACTTTCCCCGCCATACTCCATATACTTGCGGACAAGATAATTGAATCCCGGAATTTTTTTGAGCGCAAGTATTGCTTTAGCATCTGCTGGATGCATAAACCGGTTGTTCGGTATTCTCATACGCATTGGGCAGTAAGAAAGTGAGAATTGTGTTTCAGACGCATACAAGCGACTTGAATTACGGCAGGAACGGTAACGCGATATGCCGGCGAGGCGATGTCAAATGCCAACCATCCGGCGGTTAGCGTCCAACCGATGGGACCTGTAAGTGCCGCAGCAGCGCGTCCCAGGACTCCTGCTGTAGCAAGATATACACCACGCCCAATGAGGATCCGGGTGATGTTTGAGCCGATATAATAGATTACAGGAGCAAGAACTTTTCCGCCACCTCTGCGAAGTGCAACAAGGATTGCAGCGGCTACAATTTGTTTATTGTAACTCTGCGGCTCGATACCAATTTCAACAGATAGTTCGCGGAGCAGATCAATATCCATACTACCGATGGTTTCCTCGCAGTATTTTGAGAGGAGAGCAATTTCGATTTCCTCTACTGATGAGCATGAGGGTATTCGAACCTTCATCTTCTTGCATACATCGCGCAGGATGCTTTCATAGGTTGCGCCAACGCCGCCACGGAAGATATTGGCAAAGGTGTTACCTCCAAAACGTTGCAGTTCAGCTGCAATCTCTTGCCACATACCTTTCATATTATCGGGATAGCAACGAAGATAAACATCGTTGTCAGTAAGCTGTTCGCTTAGGCGAACCTCCCCTTTATTATCGTGAGTAAGCGTGTCGCAGAGCGTTTTCAGATCATCGTTAGAGCAGTACTGAAGGAATGATAGGTTGGAATCAACAATCATAGTAAAAGGTATTAAAGTTAGACAATTGATGAAAGCGCTATTTCTGTGGAGAGCGCAGTTACTCCAGCCTTGACGGCAAATTTGAGTTGATGGCGACGAGAGATGCAAGGCGTGAATAGCAAATTCCCAGACTCATCGCAGTAGTGGCGTTTGATGTAATCGTTCTGTAAGTGATTATAACTTTCTGAGAATATCTTAGCCATACGTTTGACAGCGAAAAATGGCGAACAGATAATCATGCGCAAATGGTTTTGAGTGAACAAATAAATTTTTTAGTGCCAATTGAGGCTCCCATACCTCCGGCAATACCTCCGATAATGCCTCCGATAGCTGTACCAACACCGGGACAAATCAGACTCCCGATAGCTGCCCCTGCTGAAGCACCAGCCCAACCACCTCCGACACTAGTGACATTGTAAGCTGTGTTTTCGCAAAATTCGGCACCACTAATTTTACCGCGACAAAGTTTGACAGCGTCAGGTATCGTTGTAGCTACGGTCATTGCTCCGCTGACTATTATATTAGTTCGAGCAGCCTTGGTCAAAACATTTGCTGCAGCTGCTCCTGTTATGCTTTTACCCGCAACTGCCGAAGCCGTCTTTGTGATGACAGATTTACCTAATTCTGTCTTCATTGCGGCTTGCATCATCGGACGAACTGCGTGAGTCGCCGCAGCGGCACAACTTCTCCCTGCTGCCGTACGAAGGAATTGCTGGGCCATCACACCACCGAGCATTGCAACGCCTGCTGACCTTACACCTGACACGGCGGCTTTTTTAAGAGCGTCTCCAGTTGATTCACCATTGCATTTGGCTATGATGAAAGTGATGCCGGCAGAGATTCCACAGGCGAATGCGCAAGCAGCCGCCTGAACGCGCATATCGAACTTGATCGAGTCGAGATTCCCGGCTTTAGCCATATTCTTTGCCTGTGCATAGGTATAACGACCTTTGACAACAATATCGGTAGCCTGATTTGGGTCGCTTATTCCGGGAACCTTTCCATCGCTGATGGCTTGGCGCATACGTTGTACAATTTCAGAGTATTGGTCTGAGGGGACTTCAAACTTCTGCCCGGCATAACGGAACTGACCTGTAGTGGAGTCAAATCCAGATGAGAAAGTGCGGGCTCCTGTTCCGCAATATTTCGTTTGTATAGGTTGACCATTAACGATACGATCAGCACCGTTCAGTACATTGCTCCGTCCGCATTGGTCAACTGTGCGTCCGCACTGACGGTCATGCATAGCATGGGCATCTTCCGAGACAAAACCATGACCTCCTTTAGTGTGATACTTGGGCCATTGAGTTTTAGACTCAATCTGATTGGTCGAGACCATAGATGTAATGCCAGAGGTTGCGCGAGTGGATTTCTCGTTCATAATAAATGAGATTAAAGGTTAAACAAATAAGAGATTAGTGTTTGTGACCGACATGAAACTTTCCGCAAGTACGACATTCATAAGGGCGCATGATGGTCTTGTGAAGTACTGCATCCTTCACCACCTGAAAATTGGCTCGTTGGGGCGACTGATATCCTACTTTAGGTGTGCCATCTTTGGTTAGGTGTGCGCGTGGACAATCCTTACCAAGTCCGGGTTTATTAAGGAAAACGAATGCAACTGTTGCAGTTGCTGCTGCGACTACAGCAATACCAACAACCTTACCGGTAGTAATGATTGCTTTTGTCGCCTTGGGATGCTTCTCCTTGAAACTAGAGAAGATACCTTTCTTGGAATTGGTTGTCATGTCTGAGCTTGATCTCATATAATGTGGATAAATTTGCTGCAAAGGTAAATGCAATGAGTTCAATCTAACTGAACGGTTAATAAAAATTTTAGCGCCGATATTTGAGTCTCTACATCCGGCTCTCATATCGACGCTGCAAAATTAGTGGCTATGCGTTCAGTTTATCTGAACGGATTGATAATTTTTCAAACTTTTTGTTATTTCTTCTGAAATCAATTCGACGAGTTTCTGGGGTTTCAAGACTGTAATAGCAGAACCATATGATAAGATTAACTGGATCAATTCCTTATTAATAATAGTCTTTATCTCGAATATTGTCTCATTCCCCCGTGTTTCTATATGCCTTTGATTCGGCAGGATTGGTTTTGTCGTAATATAATCTAATGATTGAGAGGAGACAGAGAAATTGATTACTTCTGCATCATCAAAAAGATTTGATACTCCAATGACATCTTCAAAGAGGTCATTGAAGTCAAACCTTGTGTTTGGAAGATAGGGAACTGTACTGTTTGCAATATCCTCTATACGATCTAAAGGAAAATTTGACAAGTTGTTTTTCCCATCTACACATCCAAATAGAAACCATCTTTTATTATACTGTTTTAGATAATAAGGATGAAAGTTATACACAAGTGGATCTTTCCCAAAAGGACGGTAAGTGATAATTAATGCTTGCTCGGCAATTATCGCACTGAATAACCGTGAAAAGTGATTACGGTTTTTGAGATAGATATTATCGTCAAACCCAACAACAGAGTCTTTTGTGGTAGGTATATTGAGTGTGGACTTGAAATGATTTATCATTTCATCAATCCACTCAAAATTCGGCATACCCTCAAACTTTGATAAAATGAAAATGGTTTGGGCTAACTTAGCCATACCATCATCATCTAAGGGGATATTATAGATTGAGAAATTCTTATCCTCATATTCGTAGAAAAGAGACCTTCCCGATTTCTTCTGAATAATTCTTGCTTCCGGAAAGTTACTTTCGATACCACGAAGGTCCTCTAAAATGGTATTTTTGGAAGTTACAGGTTTATACCCAGCCTCTTCAAGCGCAATGTTACACTTCTCCATCATATCCATGATAGAGTACTGTTTCGGACTCCGGAGACATCTGTCAATGACTCGCTGCCGTATCAGTGCGTTTTTAGTCTGCGCCATATTATCTACAGAATACCCAAGTAGCATCTGAAGGCTGACTAAAGCCCGTAACGACTACTCAGGAGTTCTCAAAGTTTTTCGGCTCTCGCCGTTAGTCTTTGTTACTTTAGGTCATTGTCAGATTTTGAGCGTTTTATATGTGCAAAGTTAGCAATATTTTTTGATAAATTGGGAGTTTCGCATTTAAAATCGAACACCAAAATGTTGCAATTCGGTTATCCTAAATTATTGAACGTCTGAGATTGACAAACTGAAGGAATACTGTATGGCAAGAACCAACTCCCCCGTTGTTTGGGTAGTCAACTCGGGAGTCGCGCGAGCGAACCTGTACGGAACACGGAAGATATGGAGGAGTTCTTGCTGTGCAAGCGGCAAGCCGATGAGACCGCGCCCCTCGGCTTAGAGGCGGTGCCGGAGAGCCGATAGATAATGAGAGCGGTGGCAGATGTGAGCAGACAGTTCGTGCCAGTGAGAGCAGAGAGTCAAGCTCGCTTGACCTATGCCGAGCGCAGCCGAACTCGCTCGTAGAGAAAAAAAATTGACCTGTCGGGTCAACCCTCTTTCCGTTGGGAGGTGGGATTAGTATTCCCAGCAGCCTTGAACCATTGTATAGTCGGCGTCGGGCATCTGGTCTGCGGCTTTAGCCTGAGCTTCCTCGGAGGTGCGGGCTACTACATAAACGATTTCGCTTTCGCCGTTGAAGGTGATAACCTCTACTTGATATTCTTTGAGGCGGCGGTTTTTGTCGAGTGAGATGCAGCTAACGTATGTCATGATTTTGAATTTTTTGAAGTTTAACTTGTGAGCTGAGGCTCTTAATTTTTACACTGCCAAATCAGGGTAGCTGTTTGAGACCGAACAAAAATTTACTAAAGAATTTTAAGCGTTAGCGGCTAAAAATGAGGCTTGTACCATTTTTTGTAAAATTGTTTTATAAATAGCGGAGCGGTTATAGAGAGCCGCAGGGAAGTTGAGTTGGCGACCTAACATTGCAGATGGGAAAATAGACCCGGTGAGCAATTCAAAAACTGTCTCGCAAAATCATAATATCGTTAGCCTCACTCGGCGAAAGCTGTTGACTCTCCGCACTCAAAAGAGGTTATCCCTCAATGGCAAAGCATCATATCCACCGTGTAGCCCATACCTTTGAGGAAGTATTCAATAATGCAGACCAGTTTCCGACACCTGCCAAACACTAAATCAAGGCGTATGTGAATACCCCACCTCCCGGCTGAATGAGGAAAAAAGAACGGTAAAATCCTTTATCTGCGAAAATCTGTCAAAGCGGAAAGCCCATATGCAACAAGACCCCTCGGAGGTGTCCGAAGGGTCGAATGAGTTAGCGATTAACTCGCCTACGCTCGTTGTGCTAAAGGTTGAAACCTTATGGTCGAGACCTTAGGCTCGATTTACGAAAGCGCGGCGGCGGTGCCGCAACTCCCTTATTTGATTTTAGAATTTATTTCTTTAAGTGAAAGGGAAATATTAGCAATCACTTTAAGCACAGCCCAAGTAGTAAGAGTGGATAAAAGAACTCCAATGGAAACGGCTAAACCCGAAGGGTTGAAGATAGTATCATAGTGAATACTGTAATGATATGTATGGTCTACAACCTTTCTAGTAGTAAGAGTAAAAAGGCAAAAAATGGAGCCTATAATACCCACCCAAAGGACAATACCTGCAATCACATTAAGAGTATTCTCTGCGGCATTGTTTGATGTGGATTCAGATTCCATTTCCTGAGAGGAATTGGAGTTAGGGTTCGGAGATTCTTCGATACCCAGTACCTCGTTGATATTTTCGTTTGCCATATTATTTGGATTTTTTATAGAGAGAGAGGAAGAATTGACCTACAAGAATCCACCCGATAAAGGAGGTAATTTGGAACATTTTTCCAAATGTGTCGTACCAGTCGTGTTCCCAAGGGGCATCAACACAATAGGTCACGATAAGGTAGTACAGGTTGCTAAGAATGAACAACCCAACACCTACAAGAGCAAGAAGTGATGATTTTTTCATATTAGTTAATAATTAAAGTTTAGTCCCAGTCGTTTAAGTTGTCTATATATTGGTCGAGGTCAGTTTCGTCAAAGAGATCCGACAACTCGCCCGTGTTTTCGTTATAGTCGAAGTCAACCCAGCCGTCATGTACCGGCTCGCAGTTGTAGGTGTCTAAATCGTCGTATTCGTCCATAATTATTGCTGATTTTTGCGACGTTCTTCTTCGGCTTGGTACTCTGCAAAGGTCTTGCCGTTGGGGAAATAGGTGTCGTAGTAAAGTTCGTCAATAGTCTTACCGTTGAAAGTCCAATATTTACCCATACGGCTATTCTTACCGCGCAACTCGTTTGTGAGAGGTGTAAGGTAAGTTTTTTTCCGTTGAAGATAACTTTTCGGTTAGTGGCAACAACAGCAGTAATAGAGGGGTCTTCGGTGAAAGTCAGAACATCACCGACATTCAGACCCATCTCAAAGAAATAAAATGTAGGATAACCGACAGTTCCTTTACTCTCTATGGATGTGGAAGCACCGCTACGCTTTGTCTTTGTCATTTCGTCCATAACAACGACAAGATCGTGACGGAGCGAATAGATTGTTTCTTTGGTCGAGTCTTCAAATTTCATATTGAAGAACACCGGCCACCAACATTCTGACCTCTGATTAAGACGACGTACCACTCTGAACTTGCCGTTACGTCCGGCAATGAGAAGTCCGAGGGCTTCAATTTTCTTAATAATTGCAGGGCGAGAAGAATTTCGAGCAACAGCAACATCGCGCACATACGCTGTATGGTCTTTTGCCTTGTGAAACTCACGCAAAAGATTCCATGAGTCAACGTCGTTCTCTGCAAGGTCGCGGAGAATGACGCGCCACTCATCAAGCGAGATTGGGATACGTTGGTCGGTGTCGTAATTACCATCGGAATCCTTGACGCAGGTTATTATCTGCTTGTCAAGGTCGAGAGCTTCAGGATAATATTGCCGCACCATCCAAAGGAAGTTACGGCAGGTATAATAATGGTCGTTATATGGCTCGCTGAAATATTCAGGTTTTAACTCTCCGGCACAAGGAAGTATTTCAACTGTGCCATTCTCAATATCAGCGTGCCAATTCTCAAATTTCCACTCAGAGTTGGTGCCCTGTTCAGGGCGCACTACAAGGTGAACATTATGGTCGAAACCTTTTTTGGAAACTCCACAAAAATATATAGCATCATATTCACCCTCCGGCTTTTCGTCCATAACGATAACGGTCTGATTAACCATATAAGGGTTATAAGCCTTACTGAATTTCTTACTCTGTGTGCCTTTAAGGCAAATAAAGCAATGTTGTGTAATGTTGCCCCCATTTACATATTTAGCCCATAGCCAATCGAATTGTTCAGGGTCGAAGTTATGACATATCGTAATCATATTATACAAGTTTGTACTCGGTAATTATTTCGGAATATTTGGATTTTATTATGGCGGTGTCTTCGTGTCCTTTTTCAAGAGCAAGAATGAGGGTGTCGTTATAGTGGAAAAGTTTACCTGATAACTCTCTGAAATGAGAATTGACAAAATCTTCAATAGACTCTGGAGCAGGATCTACCTTATAAAAGGAGTAGTAATCTGATAAGAGCCGTATTGCAAACTCCCTAAAGATCTTGCGAGCACGCACTCGGAAACTTTCTTGCTCAAATTGATTATGCTTACCATAGAGCGCAATGATATATAAGAAGTTAATGTCATAATGAGAAAGTATCAGTGTGTCGCGGTCAAACAATCTATTCTCGAATTGGAAAATCCTATACTTCATAATAGGATTACCTTCATCATCGACATTGTGTGGAGTTAAATTGTCATTGGAATAGGAATACCGTTCACCGGAATTTTCGCTTTCGATTTTAGCAGAGATAAAGAAATTAGGTGTAATGTTGTAACCCTCGGTAATTTCATCTCGATATGGGATATAACCGTTCCGTTTCTTGGTTTCCATATCTCCTTTGCCAAAGAGAATGTTAAGAGTAAGTTGAATAACATTCTTGGCGTATGTATATTGTTTGTAGATAGACTCCTTACCTATGGAAGAACCGACTTTGTAATATTTACTATCGGCAATGTGATATATGTTGTCCTCGGAATGTACAAGCGCATTGTAAGGATATATATGGTCTATCCTCTTTCCGTCGTATTGTTCTTTGAGACCTTTTGGAACTTCTTCTCCCAGGAGTGATTCGATGATTGACTCGAATACAATGTTAAAGTCCTTTGCAATAAGGAAATCCTCAACGTTATGGGTAGAATTCAGCCTATCTGTGTTCTCAAAGAACTTATAACATAAGTTCCATAATTTCAAGGATGTATCGCTAAAATACTTATACTTTATTTGACGGAGACGGATTTTGCCATAACCGTTAAGATAATGCCGAAACTCGGCACTCTTTATGGTTTCATAGTTACAGTTGATTTCGACAGGAAAATTGAATTGTTTATGAACATATTCGAGAATTGAGAAATAAATAACAAACAACTCCTCGTCAAAATCAATCTGTTTTTTCTTATTTATAGGATTCAGATATACAGGAGACTTACCTTGTTTGGTAGGTAATTGATGAGAGATGGTTTTTCGCCAATTAACGCGATTATATCCACGATGGATATTTTTTATCTCAAACATTACGAAATCGCGGTGTTCTTTAGCGAATCGAATAAGAGATAATATCACGTCAATAAGTGTTCCTTCTTTTTTCTTAGGTGAGGCATCAACACCGACATAAGAATGACGACTGACAATAGTAGTGTTGTTATGCTTATAAAAAACACTTATTGCGCGGTAAATCCAAATAGCAAAATTCTGGAGGAATTTGCGGTCTGCATCATCAAGGTTTTTGTTGTCAAAATCAAGAAGATCGGTAGGATTATATTTGTCAAATACAAGACCGAGACCGGTTTCGTCCTTTTCGTCTTCTATATCTTTAGTGAGGACAACCTTTGGGAGAAAGAAAATACAATCGTTAATTTCGGGGTTGTAACAGTACCCGACATACGGAGGTCGTATTTCCCCTTTTTTATTTGGGAAATCCAACATACGGGCAGGAACTACTTCACGAAGTTTCTGCTCGTCGTATGGGTAATCTTCAATTACTATTCTCATCGGGTTAATCAGTACTGTTCTCCGAAGAATTATCAGCAGACGTTTCGGGTATAGGTTTAACTCGCAAGTTTTTTATAAAAGCGTCAACAAGAGAGACATTTATTTTCTTAAAAGCAGGAGTAAAGTCTTTGAAAGAATGCCGTACCTTTTCCTTGCTATCAGGATTTCCGTCCAGAGCAAAGTAAAAGATTGAGGTCGCATCATCTCCGAAATCTTTATAGATATCATTCCAAAGGAAGAATATTACTTTGGAAACGAAATCTTCTGCCGAGATAGTTGTATCATCGGATTTCGGTTTGACGAACCAAAATCCGAGTTGCTTATCTTCTGATTCAGTAGTTGCGAAGATACGTTGATTGACATTATCAAGAAATTCTCCCCAGTCGTAAATATTTTCTTTAGTTACTATACGACGAGTAATGGTTTCGCCTTCATCATCTTTGGGTTTGGTTTCTATCGGCATATACACCCAATCCCAGCGACGCTTGAACGCTGAGTCAATCGGGAAAAGGGATTGATCTGAAGTGTTCATAGTTGCGAGGATATGTAGATTAGGAGGCAACATTAAAATTTCGCCTGTATCAAGACCGGGCTTTATTTTATTGAGATTTGAAGCTATGTTATTGAACTCATCTTTGAGATAAGTTGCAAGATCTTTATCGGGTCGTACGGTATATTCAGAGAAACCTTGCTCGTTACGGTCAAGAAGTTGGAAAATATCACCAAAAATTTGAGCGCAATTTCCACGATTAACTTCCTCTATAACAAGGTATGTGTCTTTACGTTCTGCATCGCCTACAAAACGTTCCCATGCTTTAATATAAGCTTCTGTAAAAGCCTGTCCTTGAAATTTATAAACAATTTCATCCCCATCAGATAGAGGTTTATAGCAACCAACGAATGATGCATAATCGGTTTCGGGATGGAAGGTAATACGAATCACATCGTTTTCATCTTCATATATCGATTTAAGATGATGCGATTTTCCAACCCCAGGAGCTCCAAACAATACTTGTTGGATAGTATCAAATGTTGTGATTGATACAAGCCTATTATTTGCTTTGTCAATATCAATAACCGTAGGATTTGTAAGTTCGTATTGAGCGACTTTAATACGAACCTCTCCGATTTTTTCCGAAACGATAGATATTATATTATCGGATACGTCTATCATTGAGTGATTACTCAAAACTAAATTAAGTCTTGAATCACTTGCGGTCTTTTTACCGACAGTTTGTGCTATTTGTTTTTTGTAGTTTTCGTCAGAACGATATCTCAAAATGGAATCAACGACTTCAAAAAACTCTTTCCATTCAGAAGCGGTGGCTATGAATGTTTTGAATTCGTCTTTAGACACAGAGTAAGACCCCGTGACATCTCCCAAAGTAAGGAGCACCTTGAACGTGAACATCATGGGAAAAATACAGATATTTTGTGTTTTAATAATTATTTTTTCTATTTGATTATCAATTATTTTTTGATATAGAGTAGTGTTATTAAAATCGCCTCCAGTAATACTTTTAATTTTGTAAAACACTGGAGTCAAATTAGACGAGTTGTAATTTTTTCCTTCTACTGCTAATCCATAGGGGGCGAGATTAACAGTAGCACGGTGAGCAGTTTGGCTGATGAAAGAATTATAAGGTTCTGTAATTTTTATACTATTAAAAAAGTCCTCATAATTAAGTTCTCCATTCTCATCCCACTTTGACAAAATATCAGCAATATAACAAAGCTTACTGAAATCTAACTCTTGCTTTGTTATATACCAATAATCATCTTTAGATATTACAGCGGACTTAAGTTTTTTTAACTTGTTATCTGATGCTTTCATTATTAAGTAGATATCTAATCATATAAGCGATATATTCAGCTAAACGAGGAGGAACCGCATTACCAATTTGCGTGCAAATAGAAGATTTTGAACCGAAAAAAATAAAATCATCTGGAAATGTTTGTATACGAGCTGCCTCCCTTGGTGTTAAGGTGCGATCAAGAGAAGGGTGTATATAACGCCCTGCTGAAGGTGTATCAAATCTGGTAGTGATTGTTGTTGCCGCTTTATTCCAATCTAATCGTCCATAAGAACCACTATGAACAGATTTGATTTCCTCATCAAGAGCAGTCCAGTTTTGATTAGGCTTAATCTTCCTAATTCTCGCTAATGCTTTCTCGCTATGCTTTGTTGCGACGTGATTAGGAATGTTGTTTGCCGCAAAAGGAGAGATGTGCGCGAGATCAAATATTGCATCTTTAACTGACGGATGGGCTGAGAATATTTTAATCTTTTCCTTTGGCAAAGTAGGTAGAACCAATTCCTTTATATGTTGAAAGTTGAAAGGGGATTTAGAGCCTATAATTAAAACTCGTTTCCTATTTTGAGGAACGCCAAAATCAGCAGCATTAAGAACATTAATACTGAGATGATATGCACCTTTTTTTAAATTATTAGGGTCTGAAAAGATGGATATAATTTGCCTAATTATATCACCTCCATTACTTGAAAGAATACCGGTGACATTTTCAAATACGAAGAATGATGGTTCAAACTTTTGAATCATCTTAAAATAATATTTGAAAAGAAAATTTCTTTCGTCCTCAATAAATTCATTGGCTTTCCGGATGCGACCGCCAGCCATTGAAAAACCTTGACATGGAGGACCTCCGATAATAACATCAATATGATTTAGTAAATCTTTGTTAAATTCAAATTGATTAATATACCTGTCAAAGTTATCAACCAAGTCTTTAATGTCAACATTGATCATTAAAGTGTCTGGATTATTTCTTCTGTAAGACTCAGCAATGGTAGGATTAATTTCGTTGGCTAAAACTACATTAAAACCAGCGACTTTGAATCCATGCGAAAGACCTCCTACGCCAGAAAATAAATCTATTACGTTAAATTTATACTCCATCGTTAAGTCTATATTTTAAAATATAATTTTTTATATAAGAAATTTCTTCTTTTGAAAGAAGAAAAGAGGATGCTATTGCATCATCAATCTCATCAATTATATCTTTACAC
>CAMWLX010000001.1 GCA_947175225.1 uncultured Porphyromonadaceae bacterium | reverse complement strand
CTCCACACACGCCCGGCGGGATTGTGAGGATTGCATAGGAGCATAAGGGTGGCTTTAGGGTCGGAGGCGTCTTTCTCCAGACGGTCGAAGTCAATGTCGTAAGTATCTCCATTTTTTATAAGGGGGCTTTCCATTATCACGCATCCGTTGTTGCGGATGGATGAGAAAAAGCAATTGTAGACGGGAGTCTGGACAATTACCTTTTCGCCGGGGTTGGCGAGAGCCTTGATTATTGCGGATATAGCCGGCACTACGCCGGAGGTGTAGATCATCATGTCGCGGTCGATGTGCCAGCCATGTTTTCTGCTGAACCAAGAAATGACTGCGTCAAAATATTCGTCAGGCACACGGGTATAGCCGAAGATGCCATTGTCTACTCGCTTGCGAAGGGCTTCGATGATAGCAGGGGCTGTCTTGAAGTCCATGTCGGCAACCCACATGGGGAGGACACCCTCGGGGGCACTGTCCCATTTGTAGGAGAGAGTGCCTCGGCGAGGGGTTATTGTGTCGAAATTGAATTGCATATCTAAGTTTAGGCGGAGAGTTCCGGCTAAAGCCGGAACCAGTAAAAAAGCTTGAAAGAGTATTTAATCAAAGTTTATTTTGGAGCCGTCAGTAAGTTCGATTTTGCAGTCGGCGGGGGCTTTGATGTTCTTGTCGATTGTCACACTGCCTATTTCGTCTGCTACGATGTGGCCGGATGCCGGATTCTTGATATTGGTGATTTTACCCTTGATGGTTGCGTTGACATTTGAATACTCGAAAGCGCGGTCGCAGTCCGGACCGAATGTGCAGTTCTCAAGAGTCAGATTGTCGGCGTAGCAGAGGGGTTGCTCGCCAGTGATGTGGCAGTTTACGAGACGGAGGTTTTTGGAATGCCACCCGAGATACTCGCCATTGAGTTCGGAGTCGTAGATAGTGACATTTTCAACTTCCCAAAATGCGTCTTTTGTAGTGATTTTGGCGTTGCGGATCACTACATTCTTAACATATTGGAATACGTATTTGCTGTCTGACTCAAGCCCATCCACTTCGATGTTCTCGCTAAACATGAAAGGATATGTGCCGTCGTGAAGTTTGAGATTTTTGATCTTGATATCCTTGCAACGCCAGAATACTTCATCTGCATCGTTCATCACCACATTCTCAATGTCGAGGTCATACATCTCGCGGAACATCTTAGGGGCGTCGATGACAGTGTCTTTCATCTTGAGATGGTCGCTATACCAGAGAGCTGAGCGACCTCCTACGGCAAAGTAGCAATGGTCGATTAGAAAATGGTGGACATGCCAAAAAGGATAGTTGCCTTCAAATGTGCAGTCTATGGCCTCGATGTCGCTACATTCTTTGATGGCGGATTCACCGGCACGGATCACTACGTTTTCCAATCTTACATTGTGGGTTTCGAATAGAGGGCGTTCGCCTCCGAATTCTTTATCTTTTATTATTTCCATAATATTCAGGGTTTTATAATGATTTAGGGGCTTAGGGGCTATAGGGGAGTAGGGTATTAATAAGAGGCGTCTCGCCGGGAGTCGCCTCTTTATTAACAATTGAAAAATGATATGGGTTTTTGAATCGGTGATAATGGTAGGAACAGTCTTTTTATTGGTAGATTTTGTCGTGTGCCAATTACTCTGACCTGAGGATCTTTTTGCCGTTTTGGATCAGGATACCTTTGGCATCTTCTCCTACTTCTACACCTTGGGTGTTGAAGATACGGGTGTCGGTTGAAGAAGAGGAGTTGATTGTCTCTACACCGGTGTCTGTTCCGAATTCCTGTTGACCTGCAAGAAGGGTGCCACCTTCATTGCCGCCCTCCATTATGTGTGCAACTAAGCTATTGAGGTAATTTTCAAGGTTGGTATAGCCATTTTCAGCAGTTTCCGGACCATCAGTAGCGTCATTGGGATTGAGCCCATTAGCCTTCTCCCATTCGTCGGGCATGCCATCACCATCTGTGTCGGCAGGAGCCTCCAAGGAGTTGAGTATAGGAAATCCGGTGGTGCCGTCGGCATATGTGATGTCGTCTTGACTATTGATCAGACCCTTGCCGATACCTTTTACTACGCAGCTTGCCGCTCCGTTGCGTGTGTCGGCTACCATCATATTGTCATACTCGTCGCGGCTAAGTGATGCTCCGGCATATTGAAGCACACGCTCGTATGCCATATCGGCGGTATGGGTTGTGACGGCTGCGAACTCCATTGGGACGAAAGCGCGTAGATTCTCTTCTGTGGCGTTGTGATAATCTACTTTTGTGCCTTTGTCAACTTGGTTGAAAAGCCCGATAGTCCAGTTGTCGGCTGATACATCAGCATATTTTGAGTTGACATTTCCTTCGATATAGTAGCTTCCCCATTTGTGGAGAGTCTTACCCCAGTCGTTGGTAGAAACCTTCACTTCCTGTCCGTCGACTGTTATACAAAGTTTTTCGATGTCAATTTCATATTTATTGTCATCACCTTCAAATGTAAGATAACTCTTGTCAGTTTTATCTACAGTCAATTTGCAGGTAGTGAGGTCTGTTCCTTTCACCTTGTTGTAGTTTTTTGCTGTAGTTTTCAGGTTATCTTCCTTTATGCAGTAGTCGAATGTCCGAATCCCCGGCTTCGCCATTCTCTTTTGTTTGGCTTCGCTGATTGCGTCGGTGGCAGGTCCCGGTTTGTAGTAGTTGTTGACGATGTTGACGCTCATCGCCTCACCACCGTAACATCCTTCTCCGGCATAGTTATACATCACATTATTGCGGAGATCCATACGTTCGTCAAGCTGAGTTCCGGGGCGTGGTCCAAGACGGGGAACACGGGAGCCATGATGGGCAAGGAGGTTATGATGGTAGGATGCACCGGCACCACCCCAGTTGCCGCCATAGCCGTGAGAGCCTTTGCTGTGGCCGGAATTTACAAGACTTTGAGTGACCATACACCACTGTACGGTAATATTTTTCGAGCCATATACAGATAGACATTCGTCGATGCTCCAGCTTACGGAGCAATGGTCGATCATAATCTTCTGTCCGTCCATTCCTCCGAGACCGTCTCCCTCATGAGCCTTGTTGTTGGTCTTCAGGGCTTCATTGCCAAGACGGAAACGCATGAATCGGATGATTATGTTGGGGGCGCTAATTACGAATGGATAGTCAGCTACGCATATTCCGTCGCCGGGAGCGGTCTGGCCTGCTATAGTCACATTTCCATTTCTGATTTTAAGTTCAGATTTTAAGTGGATAGTTCCGCTGACATCGAATACGATGGTGCGTGCGCCGCTTTGGTTGCAAGCCCATCGGAAAGAACCTTCGCCGCTGTCGTTGAGATTGGTGACATGTATCACTTTTCCGCCACGACCACCAGTGGTGATGGCTCCGAAGCCTTCAGCACCCGGGAATGATGGAAGGATTGCATCTTCAGCATATGCAGGAATGATGACGACGGCGGCAGCCGCCATCGCCATCATGAATTTTTTCAGTCTCATTTCTTGATTACTTTATCTGTTTCAGATGTTCCGTTGGCGAATACAATGCGACGGATGCTGATGCCTTCGGCAGGCTCAGCAAGACGCATGCCGTTTAGGTCGTAGTATTCCACTGCGATTACATCGCTCTTTACAGCTTCGATGCTTTCCACGCCGGTAGTGTTGGTGAATTCAGGATAGTATTCATCGACAGCGGAAAGAGCATCGGCATTTCCAGCCTTAATAATGTCTTCTACGAGGGAGTTTATATATACTTCCACATTAGTATATATACCCTTGGCATCGACAGTATATAAGTTGGCATCATCTGCATTGTCAGGGTCGAGTCCGTTTGCGAGTTCCCAATCATCGGGCATACCATCGCGGTCAGTGTCGAAATTGTCGGGGCGTGAGATGCTGGTCAGAACAGGGAAACTTGCGGTATTAGGATTCTCTTCTCCGTTCGGATCGTTGATGAAATCGAGAATACCTTCAGTGTTGGATATCGGATATACCTTTCCGTTTTTGTCTACGTATGCTTCCTTGCCGTGGTATGTCACAGTGCCTGTGCGGGCTTCTTCCATATAGCGTGCATCGACAGCATCGCGATAGAGAGAGGCACCGCAGAAGTTTAGGACTTTGTCGTAGACAGTCTGCGCGCTTTGTGTAGTCACGATGCCTGCGTCGATTGGCTCATCGAGTTGGACGCATACATAGTCTTTGCCATCGATATCTACATATTCTACCTTTTCACCAAATTTGTGGTTTGGATCAGGCATATATCTTACGCCTTTCACAGTTGTCAGTCCTCCGTCATATTTTACGCCAGACCAATCGTAGTTTTCAGGTTTTGAAGCGGCTGCCACGTAATTGCCATCGATATAGTAACGGGAGCAGAGACCACGAAGGGCCTCGTTGGTGGAATTCCCACTGCTTCCTACAGAGACTTCAGTCACACGGGTCTTATTTTTTGTTCCGGGACCTGCCTGATAGTAGTTGTTGACGATGTTGATGTAGCCGCCGCCGGGACCCCCGTAGCAACCATTGCCATTGCCCCAGTTGTAGAGCACATTGTTACGGAAGTCAACGCGCTCGGCATCAACAGTGTTTTCATATTTTGTCTTGTCCCAGCCGTCCCATTCGTAGCGGGCACCGTTGAAACGAGGGGCACGGTTTTGGATGTGAGTAAGGTAGTTATGGTGGAATGACGCTTCTTTTCCACCCCAAATGCCTCCGTAGCTGTGTGCGCCTTTAGAGTGTCCGGGGTTAGCAAGGCCTTCACCGATAGTGCACCATTGCATGGTGAAATTTCGGTTGTCGTAGAAAGAAGCCACTTCGTCGATGCTCCAAGAGAAAGAGCAGTGGTCGATGATTATGTTCTTGCGGCGGCGTCCCCATGTGGCGTCAGCACCGTCGTTGACATCTTTCACCTGAGAGCGGCGGCTACGTATAAAACGCACGATAACATTGTCGCATTTACCGAAATAAAGGGTATAATATCGAAGTGTTATGCCACCCTCCGGTGCAGTCTGACCGGCGATTGTTGTGTTTGATGTCACGTCAAGCTGGCTTTTGAGGTCGATGTATCCGCTGACGTCGAATACGATAGTCTTTGGACCGCTCTGAGCCATAGCCCAACGTAGGGAACCCTCGCCGCTGTCGTTAAGGTTAGTGACGTGAACGATTTTGCCGCCACGTCCGCCGGTGGTGAATCGACCATGGCCTTCAGCACCGGGGAATGCCGGAGCTGCTGCATCATCAGCGAAGAGGGGAGTGCAGAGCGCAAGGGCACCTGCAAGAAGTAAAGATTTCTTCATGATGTATATTGTTTGATTATAGTTTATATTATAAATAGGTGTTATTTTGCAAAGTTAGTGAGATTATTCGGAATATGCAATAAAAAGGAAATGGAAGAAATGTTAAAAATAAAAAAAGAAAAAAAGTTTAGATTTTTTTTGGATAATTTGTGAATATTCCTTAATTTTGCGTGCTGAACCTATTGTGTAACCTGATAAAACCTAATGAGCGTTAAGGAGGATTGACTTTGACTCAATGTTGAGTTGGTGTGTAATCAACTGAAAAATAAGTAATATCAATCAAACATCATAACATGTATTATGACCAAAATTAAACTAACATTGAAACGAGAAAAGGGCGGAAGTTTCATCATGAAGACCTTCGCGACCCTGATCGCCATCATGATGGCGATTCCTGCGTTTGCACAGACGGTCGACGTATCAGGAACGGTACTTGACGACCAAGGCGAACCCCTTATCGGCGTTACAGTCATGGTGGAAGGGACTTCCAATGGAACAGCCACTGACTTTGACGGCATTTATTCACTCAAGAATGTTCCTTCGAAAGGTAAGCTTGTCTTCTCTTACATCGGCTACTCACAGCAGGTGATCGACGTCAAAGGACGCACTCAGATTGACGTGAAGATGAGTGAGGACTCCAAGGCACTTGACGAACTCGTAGTAGTCGGCTACGGCCAGATTAAGAAAGCTGACCTTACCGGTTCGGTATCAGTGGTTGATGCAGGGCAGATTACTGCCAAGGGTTCTGCTTCAGTACTTGAGGCACTTCAGGGTTCTGTCCCTGGCGTAAGCATTACTAAATCCACTGGTCGTACAAATGGTGGTATTGATATTGAAATCCGTGGTAAATCTTCTATCAACTCAAGCGTTACTCCTCTTTATGTAGTGGATGGCGTTCAGACCAGCGACATATCATTCCTCAATCCTCAGGATATTGAACGCATTGACATTCTTAAGGATGCTTCTTCTACTGCTATATATGGTTCTCGCGCTACAGCGGGCGTAGTTTTGGTGACTACTAAGAGCGGTTCTAATGTAAACAAAGGAACAAAAGCCAAGATTTCATATGATGGATATTACGGTATAAGCCATGCTACACGTATGCCTCAGTTTATGGATGGTGAGCAATGGTATCGTTATCGTTTTATGAAGTTTACCCAGCCGGTAGGAGGCGTGACAGCTTGGGAACCACAGACTTCTTTCGGTATATTGTCGTCAGCTATGGGTCTTGGACAGGCTCTTCTACAGCAGACCAATGGCGACCTTGAGTCTCCATATGTAATGAAAGAGATGCTTGCGAATGACGCTACATATTATTGGCCAGGTCTTGTCACTCAGGACGGTCATCAGCAAAACCACTATGTGTCAGTCTCTGGAGCAAGTGAAAGTGTGAACTATCATTTCGGTCTTGGATACGAAAATGTGCAGGGTCTCTACAAGGGTGACAGCAAGGGCGTATACTCGTTCAAGGGTAGTGTTGATGCTAAGCTCAATAAGGTAATTAGTGCCGGATTTAATATCAATATCGCGCAGATTAATAATAATTATGCCGATAGCGGTGCCATTAGCCAGGCATATCGTGTCAATCCTTTTATGGTTCCATTCGATGAGAATGGCAATACCATCCATTTCCCGGGAAATAAGACAACTTTGGGTACGGATGCCAACCAATTCTCCGATTTTATCAACCCGCTTGACCGCATGAAGAATTCAGTGGAGAAACGTAAGACCTATCGTCTACTTGGAAATGTGTACGCACAGTTCAATATTATACCGGGTCTTACATTCAAGACTACAATTTCTCCTACGTATACAGCTTATCGCAATGGCTATTACGAAGGATATACCAACCCTGCTACAGGGGACACTTGGGTAGATGGCGACACACGCAGTGCTACTGTCAAGAACAATACAGGTTATGGATGGACATGGGACAACGTATTGAACTATGTGCGTAGTTTCGGCGACCACTCCATCAATGCAATGGCTCTGTATTCTGCAGAGAAAAGTAACTCTGAAAACTTCGAGGAAACTGCAGTCAAACCACTTGAATCAACTGCATGGTGGAATCTCGCAACCGGCATACCGGGTGAGGCTACAGTGAAATCCAGTTTCTCTGAAAGTTCTATGGAATCAATTGCACTTCGTGCCAACTATTCTTGGAAAAGCCGCTACATGGCAACTGCTACTGTTCGTTGGGATGGTTCTTCCAGATTCGCAGATGGATATCGCTGGGGTTGCTTCCCATCATTCGCATTGGGTTGGAATATAGCTGAAGAAGCATTCCTTCAGAAATGGTGGCTTAACAATTTGAAACTGCGTGTAAGTTATGGTGTGACCGGTAATAACAGAGGTATCTCCAACTATGCGACAGTAATTGGTGTCACTTCTTCAAGCAACTACCCGTTTGGCGGGGTCTACGACCATGGATTTTATCCCTCCAGCATAGTTGACCAGAAAATTAAATGGGAGGTTTCTCATGAGATCAACATCGGTCTTGACTATGGATTCCTTAATAATAGAATTGTTGGTTCACTTGAATGGTACACCAAGAAATCTAAAGACCTTCTCTATCCAGTGGGACTTCCTTTGGAAACAGGTGGTGGAAGCATGACAACAAATGTTGGTTCTGTTAGAAATACGGGTGTAGAGTTCTCTATTACTACTACTAATATTGACACACGTGACTGGACATGGACTACCACACTTAATATCGCTCATAATGATAATAAGGTGCTCCAAATCAATGGTGTGTCGGATCAGATTATTGGTGGAAATGCAAGTAGCTGTCTCTTTGTTGGCATGCCGGTGAACAATGTATATGCCTATGCATGGGATGGTATTGTGTCAGATCGTAATATGACAGTTCCTGACACTCAGATAGCAAGAGAGAAAGGTCTAACTCCCGGTTCTACCATGAGAGAATGTGATTTTTACTATACTTGCTACGGACAGGCAGAAGGACAGCCTATCATCCGCGATGTAAACGGAGATGGCAAGTGGAATGATGCAGACCGCGTTGTATTCAACGGAAATCCTAAATTTACAGGATCAATTACTTCCAATCTTACTTATAGACTTCCCAAGAAGGGTGGATCGTTAGATTTCGGATTTTCAATATATGCAAAGCAGGGTTATACCGTCGCTTCTCCATTTTTGGGAGGAGATGCTTTCGACTGGCATGACCGTGGACGTGGCAAGGTCATGATGGATAATTATATCCCGGCAGGTATGCTTCTTGATGCTGACGGCATCAGGGCAGATGGTTCGCTCATCAATCCTGTATATCAGACTCAGACACATTATGGAAGTTGGCCTCTTGTGAATGCCGGAGGTAACGATGGCCTTGGTCCGGCCGGATCATATTTCGGACTTAGCACCGACACCAAGTTTTGTGCTCGTCAGGTTGTAGACGCTTCATTCTGGAAGGTTCAGCACGTGTCGCTTGGATATGAGTTCTCTAAACAGATCATAGAGAAGATCGGATGTAGCAGACTTCGTCTTTATGTCAATATTTCAAATCCTTTTGTATGGTCAAAGTATAAGGGATTTGATCCGGAGTGGGCAACCGCAGAGGGTAAAAATGATGGTCCGAGTACCATTACTTATGAGTTTGGTGCAAACATTACATTCTAATATAGTTAGGAACAACAATGAAAAAAATAATATATTCGATATTCGGTCTTAGCGCATCTTTGCTCATGATGGGATGCTCGGACTTTCTCGATCCAAGAAATTTGTCAAGTCCAGATGATGCGGATGTATATTTTACAGAGCATCCTGAGCAGATCCGTCCGGTAGCTTACGATGCCATCCGGTCGATTGCGACACAGATAGATCTGCTTGATCAGGCAGCAGACCTATTCATCAATCCGAGAGGGGCAGACGACGGAACATTCTCAATGTTCCAAACTACTCCTGATAACGGTACTGTCAAAAGTTTCTATACCAATTGCATGGCTCTTGTAAATAAGGCCAACTGTATGATTCATTATGCCACCTTGAAGGGTGACAGTAAGGAGACAAGAAATCTGATAGCTGAGGGTAAGTTCCTCAGAGCTTTAGGTTATTATTACCTTACTCAGCAGTTTGGAGCTGTTCCGTATTCCGAAAGATATATCAATACTCCAGATAGGGATTACCCAAGAACTCCATTGGATGAACTCTATTCTAACCTTCTTGCAGATTGCCAAGACGTGTATGATAATTCGGAGTTGGATAAGCAAAATCATAAAGGCATGGGTAGCAAGCAGGCAGTGGCAGCCATAGCAGCTAAGATAGCGCTTGCAGCTGCGTGGGATTTGGATACCCAATTGACTGATGCTGTCGCAGGTACTTATTCGACTACAAGCACCGAACGCTTTAAGTTGGCTGCTGAATGGGCAGAAAAAGCAATTAACGGAATTGAGTTAACCATGTCGTTTGCGGAAAAATGGGCTTGGAATAACGAAGGAAATGCTGAAGAGATATTTTCCGCTCAGTGGGATCGCAAGGGTTATCCAGGTGACAAAACTACGGGTGGCAACTCTATGATGTATAACTATACAGCATATTTCGGAAATTGCATTCAGTCGGGTCTTAAAGGTACCGGTTCCGGTGGTACTAATGTGATGTCAGCAAAAGCGGCAAGTCTCTTTGAAAGAGGAGATGAGCGTTTTGAGGGTACTTTCATGACTACATTCTATAACGCACCTAAGCCTGATAAAGAACATGCCAACTGGTCGTTGGGTTATATGGCATGGTATAATCTGCCACAAGAAGTGCAAGATACACTTCCAATTGCACTTAAATTCTATGCCCCGACAACTACTGCAGCTCAGGCGGAAGTGGATATCAAGAAAATTGTTGCCGCAGGTCGTGCTGTGAAATTTGATGAAAATACATATGGCGTAAATGAGCCGTTTGCTGCAATCATTACCGGTACAAATGTGACCAAATGGGATTTTAAGCCCGATGGCTCTATGCCTACAAGAAGTGTTGTAGCTTACGAAGATTTTATTCGTGAGGCAGCCAATAATGGAACTTGCGTAAGAAAATATGATGATCCCGAATCTGCTGCAGTGACTGGTAGCCAGTGCTATCGTGATATACCTCTTCTACATGTCAGTGAGATGTATCTTGTAGCCGCTGAAGCATATCTGCTTGCCGGACAAGAGGCGAAATCGTTGGAGAAATTAAATGCAGTGAGAAAGAGGGCTGGAGTATCTGAACTTTCATCCTACAGTGCATACAAGGTTCCTTATACAGCATTGAGAGGTATATTCAATCCGACATCTCTTGATGTAGTGCTTGATGAGCGAGCTCGTGAATGTTATGCTGAAAGGACCCGTTATTATGACCTTCGTCGTACGAAGCAGCTTGTAAGATATAACTTAGCTTTCAGTCGCTTTATGGATGATGTCAGCAAAATGTCAAATGCGGATGGTCAGATAAAATGGTATAGACCTATTCCTCAGGATGAGATAGATAATAATACTGCCCTGACATCAGCAGATCAGAATCCTGGGTATTAATTCCAAAACACACTAAGAAAATGAAAGCAATTTTTAAATCTATATTATTTGGTTTTGCTCTCGTGTTCATGCTTGCAGCTTGTGATGACAAGCATGATGAGCTCCCTTCTTCAGGGCCACGCGATAATGCGGAGAAGCTGGCTGCCGGTGAATATGTCGGCGAATGGAAGAGAGTCAATGTCAGAACTGATGCTGAAGAAAGTGGTGAAGGAACTATTGTCTTTTCCGTAAATGAGGAGTTAGGCAATAATGTCTCAGTCGTAAGCATGACATCGTCTTCTTTGGAACTTGGTCTTCCGGAAGGTGTAGAATCTTCAGTTTGTAACATTTCACGTCTCAGCTCCGGCACATTGACATACTGGAACTATACGAAAATGAATCCTTTTGGCTTCACGTTCAATGGTAAGATTTCTCCGGAAGGAAAGGTTTCTCTGACTTATACAAGTATTATCCTTAATAAGAAGACCCACAGAGAGATCACTTATGTATATACTTTTGAAGGTAATAAACAGTAACGAAAACTAAATGGTAGCGGTGAAGTTTTGCTTTGCCGTTACCGCATCTATACTATATGTTTAATTAAAAATTAGTTACAATGAAAAAAACATTACTCATTGCATCCGCTGCTATGGTTGCTATAGCAGCAAACGCGCAGGAGCCAATAGTGGCTTTCGCAACTCAAGAAGATCAGGAACGTGTTGGAATCGACGGATCTGACCTTACAGACGAACAGGTTGCTGTTCCTTTCGTAGAATCAGAAGCTGGCGATTTCTATCTTGCTTTTGCTGACAAATGGAAATCTGGAGCTACTTACGATAAGTATTCAAAGGTACAAATCAATGGAGGAGATGTAATCGATCTTCCAAAATATGGAGCAGTTGGTAATACCAATCCCACATTCATCAGCTATCAGGAAGGTGCTCAGAGTGCCGGTGCTGTTTTTAAGATTGAGGCTAAGAAGGATGGTTATGTAACAGTGTTTACTAAACTTGCAGGCAACAAGGCATTCGTCGTAATGGAAGGTCAGATGGGTGATATCTCTTATAGAATTGGCTATGCGAATGCTTCAGGCGTTGTTTTCTCATACACGCTCCCTCATGATGAAGATGGCTATCTTGATTTCAGCAACAATCCGGATAACAGATATTTCGAGGCTGCTCAGAAGCAAGCTAAGAATGAAGCTGGTCAGCTTCTTTGGACTGACCAAGATGGAAACGTAGTTGCAGGTGACCGCCCAACATGGGAAGATGCTGATGGAAAGACTCAGCAGGGTAAAGCTGTCATGGAAGATATTGAGCCACGTCAGGACAAGCCTACTTTCCCCTACATAGCAGCTGGTCTGGAGTCAAATCCAGGAAATGGTACTGTATTCGTTACTTTCCCTGTCATTGGTCCTGATCCAGAGGCTGGTTTTATGGAAGGCAATACATATTTTATCTCAGCTCTTGGCTCTAAAGTCCCGATGGGTGGCTTTATTTATACTGAAGAAGAGCCGACTATCACTTTCTGCGCAACATCTGATCTCCCGGAAGTGACTTTTGCTCCTGGTAAGGATCCTGTAGTAGGCGAAACCGGTGTTGAGACTATTGGAGCTGCTGCAGTTGATGCTCCTATCTACAATATGATGGGTGTTCGCGTTAATGCTGATGCTAAGGGTCTCCTTATCCAGAATGGCAAGAAGTTTATCCGCAAGTAATATTGGTTTAATTCATAATGCATAGTGCTGAATGCATAATTGCATTTGACTCCGCAATCAAAAGGCGACTTCCACTCGGAAGCCGCCTTTTTTGGGATTGTTGGCGAGCCGAAGGCTCTTTCACCAAAAGTTTCTTTAATTATTATTATTCGCTTAGCGGTCTACTCCGATTTCGATGAAGGTACCATCGTGTGCGAATATCATTTCTGTCCCGGTTGTGATTTCAACTTCATATCCACGTTTGACCTTTGTGATTTCGTTTATGCCTTCGCCATCAAAATTCTGTGAGAGATAGTTGTCTATTTCTGACGGATAGAACCCGGTTGGGAGAGCTTTTCCAGGAACTGCATCTACTTCGATCCAGTCTCCTTTCTTGTCGAATTCAATTTTTGTTCCATCTGAGAGGACTACTTCATATTCATCCTTGTCTTTCTGGGTCGAGACTATGGAGGCAGAAGGGAAGTATTCGGCGATGAAATCCTTGGAGATGGAAGGAAGATCACGAGATGATATTGGTTCATCGTTGTCGCTACAGCTTGCGAGCGATAAGCCCAAAACTGCAATAAGCAGAATAGGGAGGAGCTTTAAGATTTTTTTCATAGTGTGTTTTTTCTTTATGAGGGATTAATAATTTCTAAAGTAAAACAATACTTTTGAAAAAGATGTTGGTTGGGAAGAGTTAATAAAAATAAAAAAGTTTTGGATGTTGTGAAATTTTATTAATTTTGCATCGTTAACCTATAATAACAATTTTTATGAAGAAAACTTTACTCTTTATTTCAATCGCTGCATTGGCATCTGTTGCTAATGCACAGACAGTAGTCGGATTGGCTACTGAGGAGCAACTTACGGCTGCCGGTTTGTCGAGCTCGAAAGAGTATCTCGATGGTGGTATAGTCATCGTGGATAATGAAGCAGGTACGTTTGGCCTTGCGTATGATGATTCCTGGGGATATGCTCAGATGTGGAAAGACTACCAGACAGTAAAAGTCAACGACAGTAAGGAAATCGTTCTTGAGTATGGAGCGGTAGGTTCTACTAATCCCGGTTTCACAGGCTATAATGATGGCGTGATGTATGATGGAGCTGTGTTCAAGATTGAAGCTAAGAAAGATGGTTGGATGACTCTCTTTACAAAGATCAATCCGAAGAAGCAGTATGTAGTATTTGAGAATACATACGACGGAGTGGCTTATACATTAGGCGTGGCAGGACCGGATTATAAGATTTATTATACTCTTCCGGGATATACTGAAGGTGACAATGCCGGCTTGGTAGATTTTAACGCAGCAGATGCAAGCACCTATTACGTTTCTAAGAGTAATGATATGCGTCCACAATTCCCATATCTTTCAGCCGGTCTGGAGGAGGCTCCATCTGAAAGCACGGGATTCCTTGCATTCCCTGTAAAAGCTGACAATGAATATTATGTTTCTGCTCTTGGATCGAAAGCTTGTATGGGTGGTTTTGTATATACTGACAGCAAACCGGTTGTTACTTTCTGTGCTACAGAGACGCTTCCGGAAGTAGTGTTTGATGACACTACTGCTGTGAATTCCATTGAAGCTTCTGACGAGAATGCTGCTATCTACAATATGATGGGTGTTCGCGTTAATGCTGATGCTAAGGGTATTCTTATTCAGAGTGGCAAGAAGTTTATTCGCAAGTAATCTTATCAATTTATAATGCTGAATGCTGAATGCATAATTGCATTTGACTCCGCAATCCAAAGGCGACTTCTACTTAGAAGCCGCCTTTTTGGGACCTATTGGCGAGCCGAAGGCTCTTACACCAGAACAAATTGGGGCTTTTGGGGATTGGATGCTTTTGGATTCTATTTGATTTTTGATTATCTTTGTGGAAAACTTTGAGAGTGTGGAGGAATTGGGATTTATATATGCATTATTTTTATTAGCTATTTAGATGAATATTGATACGGTTTTAAAAGTGATTCTGACCCAAGTCGCTTTATGGATTTTTTCTTTTTCAGGCTTCGGTGCAGAGAAGCCGTGGAGTCACGGGGATCTGCGGGTGTCGGAAAATGGGCTGTATCTGCAGCATGAGGATGGGACGCCTTTCTTCTGGCTGGGTGATACGGGGTGGCTGTTGCCGCAACGGCTCGACCGGGATGAGGCTCAGCATTATCTTGAGCAGACAGCACAGGAAGGATTTAATGTAGTACAGATACAAGTGCTCAACGGAGTGCCCTCATTCAACCGCTATGGGAAGATGTCGCATCCAGACGGATGGAACCTAAGCGAGGCATCAAAGCCGGGAGAATACGGCTACTGGGAGCATATGGACCATATAGTGGACACTGCAGAACGCAACGGTATTTATATCGGCATGGTTTGCATTTGGGGGGGATTGGTGAAAGGAGGTCTGATGGATGAGGAGCAGGCAAAAACCTACGGTGAGTTTCTGGCTAAGCGATATGGCAATAAGAAAAACATTATCTGGATAATAGGAGGCGATATACAGGGGGATGTGAAGACGGAGGTATGGGAAGCTCTTGCGAAAAGTATAAAGGCTAATGACCCTGATCATCTGATGACTTTCCATCCGCGTGGACGGACGACTTCGGCAAGATGGTTTGCCGACCGCGACTGGTTAGACTTCCATATGTTTCAGAGTGGTCACCGTCGCTATGACCAGCGAATGGGGAATAAGGATTATCCTATTCCTGACGGGACAGAAGAGGACTCATGGATGTATGTCGACTCAGTGCGTAAGCATCAGCCTGTAAAGCCGGTGCTTGACGGGGAGCCGAGCTATGAGAATATACCAAAGGGATTGCACAGTGCAGACGAGCCTTTATGGGGAGACAAAGACGTCAGGAGATATGCTTATTGGTCGGTATTCGGAGGGGCTTGCGGACATACATACGGACACAACAATATTATGCAGTTTATTCGACCGGGGCTTCCATCCGCATATTTTGCCGACGGAATCAATAAACCATGGTATGTGGCCATCGACGATCCGGGCAGAAAGCAGATGAAGTATCTAAAGCGATTGATGCTCGCATTCCCTTATTTCGAGAGGGTGGCGGACCAAAGCATTGTCATCAACAATGGCACAAGGTATGACAGGATTCTTGCGACACGAGGGAAAGACTATTTGTTGGCTTATAATCATACGGGGCGGCCGATGGAAATTGACTTCAGCAAGATATCGGGAAGGGAGAAGAATGTGTGGACAATGGACCCAACGGACGGAAGCCTGAAATATATTGGGAAGACAAAAGACAAGATATTAAATTATGAGCCGGAAATGGGAAAGGATGTGGTGCTGATAGCTGTGGATGCTGCTAAGGCTTATCTGACTTCTGATATGAAGGAGATTCCGGTGGAGAGATTCCCGGAAATGAAGGATCTTACAGAGTAAACAAGTTATTTTTGACGCGGGAGGATGCGCACGGAGTGCGCTAACTACACTGGGGATGCAATTCATTCAACTTAACAACTATAAACTCAAAATATGAAAATACTTATATTGGGAGCCGGGAAGATGGGCTCGTTTTTTTGTGATCTTCTCAGTTTTGACCATGATGTGGCTATCTATGATCCGAATCCGGAGCATCTGAAGTTCACTTTCAATGTGCAGCGTTTCATGAAGCCTGAGGAGGCTCAGGATTTTATGCCTGAGTTGGTGATAAATGCGGCCACTGTGAAATATACAATTGAGGCTTTTGAGAAGATTTTGCCATATATTCCTAAGACGGCAATTCTCAGCGATATTGCCAGTGTCAAGACCGGGCTTCCGGAATTTTATGCTGAAAAGGGATATCGCTTTACGTCGACTCACCCGATGTTTGGCCCGACTTTTGCATCTCTCAGTAATCTTGCCAATGAGAATGCCATTATCATTAAGGAGGGTGATGAGGAGGGACGCGAGTTTTTCCGCTCTCTTTATAAGAAGTTGCGGCTGCATATAGAAGATTATACTTTCGCGGAGCATGACGAAACAATAGCATATTCTCTCTCAATTCCATTTACATCGACGCTTGTCTTTGGAAGCGTAATGAAGCATCAGGATGCTCCGGGCACTACGTTCAAGCGGCATATGGCGATAGCGCATGGGTTGATGAATGAGGATGACTTCCTGCTTACGGAGATTCTCTTTAATCCGCATACATCGTCGCAGCTTGACCGGATTCAGGAGAATCTGACGGAGCTTAAGTCTATCATCGATCGTCGGGATTCTGTGGCTATGAAGGGATTCTTGGATCGGGTACGGGAAAACTTGAAGTGACGGACCAGTTGATTTCGAGTGGGTTGCCGGTCATGGATAGGATGAGGGGGAGGCGAGGATTGTCGAGGATGGTCATTTTGGCGCCTTCTTCCGGATCCTCTACTTGGATGGCTTTGCCGGAGGGGGAGTCTATGTCAGCGGTCTTTTGCCAAAGCACACCATTATACAGGAATTGACCTTTCTTTTTCAGGTCTTTGAGAGCTGATTGCGATATTATGCCGAAGGTTTCGTTGGGTGGGAGTGTGATGTGGTTGCCATCTTCGGGCATTATGTAGCTTTGGGCGTTGCCGTTTTTGACTGCTTCGGGAGTCATGGTGTAGGTGCCGGTCCATAGTTTCAGGTTGCGGACTATGCTCCAATGGAGGGTCATGCCGCCATCGGCAGTGGACTCGAAGATGAATTTGAAGCGGCGGGTTTGACAGTGGAGTTTGTAGGAGGCATTGAGAGTGTCTTGGAGTAGGCACGAGCCGTGCGTCCCTACAGAGCCTTCGGGGATTTTGTCGGCGATGGGGAGGAGGCGTGAGCTGTGCGCCCCTACGTCGGTCATTATCAATTTTAGTTCTCCTCCGGCGGCGAGGTCGGAATGCTTTAGGAAGAATGAGTCGTATGGCTTTCCATTCAGGTACATTTTTGAGATATGCCTATTTTCAGGGGAGAGACCTTCCGCTTTAATGGTGAAAGTCTTTCCATCAGATAGATGAAATGTCGTGGATTCAAGGATGGGGGAGTGGATTAGATAGTAGTCATGCCCTGCGTTGGGGTAGATGCCTGCCATATTGAATATGAGCCATGACGACATTGCCCCGGAGTCATCATTTCCGGGGAGTCCTGCGGGGGAGTCATTGTAGTTTTTCTCAATTATTTCAAGAATAGTATTGCTTGACTTGTCGGGGCGTCCTATCCAATGATATAGACATGGGGAGAGAAAGGAGGGCTCATTGTTGACGTTGAAATAGTCTTTGGCGAAGAATGTATCAAGGCGACGTTCGAAGGCTTCCGGACCTCCGCATTTCTCAATCAGTCCCGGCACATCGTGGGGAATGCTTAGGGAGTATTCCCAGGAAGAAGCTTCATAGAAGAACATATCCCACCAAGGAGTGTACCATGGACCTTCAAAGGTGAGGGGAGTATAGCTGTAAGTGGGATGCTGAAGTTTGGAGTGTCCGAAAGGTAGGGAATCAAGCCAGTTTCCGTTAGCATCGCGAGGCATGATGAAGCCTTTTGCGCCGTCGTGCTCATAATCGGGTCTCCATAGATTTTTCCATGATTCGGATTGCTTCAGATATTTATCGGCTATATCTTGCTTCCCCAATTTCTTTGCCACTTGATGGATGGCGAAGTCGCAGAGGGAATATTCCACGGTTCGGTTGCCTGCACGTGCAATTCCATGGGGAATATAGCCTAATGCGAGATATTCTCTTAACCCCCCTCTGCCTTCTGCCTCCTCATTTCCGCCGGGGGGAACAGTGGCATCATGGATCATCTGCTTCAGGGCTGCTTCATAGTCAACCCCCGGAATCTCTTTGACACAGGCATCGGCTATCACTACATCGGCATTTGAACCTCCTTGTGTGCGCCCGTTGGCATTTCCGCTGCGGGCATCGGGCATGAAGCCATCGCGCTTTCCGATATTCACGAGTGAATTGACCATGTCGGCGAGACGTTGGGGTGCGATTATGGCAAGGAGGGGCATTGATGTGCGGTAGGTATCCCAAAGGGCGTAGAAGTCATCATAGTAGGGTATGGGATCGGTCCATAAAGGATTTTCGCCGGTACGGTCGGAGGGCATCAGCATTGTATGGTAAAGGGCAGTGTATAGCATTCTCTTGTAATTGTCGGGGGTGTCAGGATGCACTTCTATCTTGCGCAGTTCTGCGTCCCACTTATTTAGGGATTCTGCTCTGATTTCGTCGAAGGTCTTGGATGCTGATTCTGTCTCATAATTATATTTTGCCTTTAGTGGACTTATGAATGATATTCCTACTCGGAAATTGACGGTGTCGGTCTTTTCAGGGAATGCAATCAGAGTCCCAGTCTTTTCTCCTGAGTCGAATTGGGCTGTGGCATTGCTGATATTGTTTCCTTTCCATGTGGCAGTGTTGGAGAAGGGGACATCGGATTTTGCATAGAAATAGACTGTATAGGCACGGCCATTGTTCCAGCCGCCGCGGATGCGGCTATAACCGGATATTTCGGTGTCGGAAAGAATTTGGATTTCAGAGCCGACGAACTGCTGGGCTTCTCGGGCATCCGGCACCGGCGACTCACCTAAGAAGAATCCTGCATCAATTTTCAGACATTTTTCTCCCTTTTCAGGATATATGAAACGGTAGGCGGAAGTGCGGTCGGAGGCAGTAATTTCGGTCTTAATGCCTGAGTCGGCATATGTAGTGGAATAATAGGCCGGGAGGATGGTTTCGGACTCTCGTTGGGCAAAGATGTCGGTGTGGTCGAGGTTGCCGGAGAAGGGTTGGAGGAGGATGTTGCCGTATTTGGGTCCGCCGCCGGTGCCGCTGACATGGACTTGAGCGAAGCCGTCGACTCGCTCTGGGATGGGGAGCCAGCCGCTGTTTGGTGAGGGTGTGCAGTCGGGGGAAGGGCGTACCATGCCGAAGGGAGTGCATGGGCCGATGAAGACACGGCCGAGTCCTTCGGAGCCTATTCTCGGGTCGATATAGTCGGTCAGGCTTTCGGCTTTTGTGGCGAAAGCAACTACAATTGCTAATATAATAGCTATTCTATTTCCAAAACTATTCATGCTTACAAATTTAATAAAAAAATAGTAAAGTCGGAAATAATTTATTAACTTTGTGAAGTTGAATTTAATTTGCGTTATGATGATTGGAATTTGTGGGGGGATTGGGAGTGGAAAGTCGGTGGTCAGTCGGGTGCTTAGGCTTCGGGGGGAGGGTGTGTATGATTGTGACCTTGAGGCTAAGCGGATTATGGATGGCTCTGAGGAGGTGGTCGCTGCGCTTAATTTGCGATATGGGGATTCGGTGTGCCCTAAAGGGGGACCGATTTGCCGTCCGGAGCTTGCTAAGAGGGTCTTCGGAAGTGAGGAGGAGCGGCTTTGGCTCAATTCGCTTGTGCATCGGCTGGTGCGGGAGGATGTGGAGAAATGGCATACCTTACAAATTAATAGCGGGGCAAAAAGATGCTTTGTGGAGTCGGCAATTCTTGCTTCATCGGGATTGGCGGAAATGTGCAGCGAAATTTGGATGGTGACTGCTTCAGAGGAAGAGCGGATTGCGCGTATCAAAAGCCGGGATGCTCTGGATGAGGAGGCAATCAGGAAGCGTATACGCAGCCAGAAAGAGGAGGAACGACTACTTGAACATACTTGCATACCAATAAGAGTGATCGATAATTCCGGCAAAATCCCACTTCTGATGCGAATCTTATGAAAAAAATAGTCAGATTTCTTACAATTGCTTGCGTCCTGATGTCGGCAGTGGCATCATGCGGCGATGAGCCTTATGAGCCTTGCAAATTCCCTTCCACGCCTAATCCAGACGTGGACAGTAGCTTTTGGAAGCGTCATAACGACTCGAGCCTTAAAATTCTTGCCATAGGGAATAGCTTTACGATAAATGCTTCTACTTATATGCCATGGCTCATCAATACTCTAAACAGTGACTCCATTTGCTTTGCCAGTCTTACGCAAAGCGGCTGCTCATTAAATATGCATTGGAGCAACCATATAGGGTTATCATCAGCTTATGACCTCTATTATTCCAATAATGGGCATTGGTCCCATTCTGACATCAAGAATATTGACTTGGCATTGGTCTTTTTTGATTGGGATGTCATCGTGATACAGCAGGCATCGGCTCTTTCCGGAATATATTCCTCATATGAGCCTGCATTTGAGCATCTTGTAAGGCTATTTAGGGAAACTAATCCCTCATCCTCTATAGCATGGCACTATACATGGGCTTATACCCCTTGGGCGGATAACGATGACTTCAAGAAATATGATCGGAATCCAGAAAAAATGTACAATGCGATAATGAAAGTAGCCGATAGGGTCAGTGCAGGCTTAGAACTTCACATTCCTTCTGCAACTTTGATCAAGCAAATGAGAGAGGCTTTTCCCTCGGAAGAAAATGGATTCTCAGATGATGGAATCCATATAACCGACAAATTTGCCCAGTATGCGTTGTCGTCTCTTTGGTATGAGACCCTCGTCAAGCCATTTGCAAACACCACGAGCATAGAATGTGGAACCTTTCCTTTTGCAATGGATAGGGAAAGAATAGATATAGTCAATGATATAATAGGGAACTTATAAGCTTTTTACAGGCCTTTCTTTAGCCAGGCTCCTGAGAATAGGCGCCAGAGGAAGATGGCACCGCGGAAGCATAGCTCGATGCACATGGCGAGCCATACACCGTTGAGCCCCATCGTCGGGGCAAGCCAAGCGGCGAGGGGGACCCTTACCAGCCAAATGCTGCTGAAGTTCATAGCTGCAGGGAGGACAGTGTCTCCGACACCGACCATAACCCCATATGCCACAATGGATGCCGCAAACATAGGCTCTGCAAAAGCCTCAATCCTCAATGCACTTGCACCTAAGTCGATTATATCTTTAACAGGACTCATCAGTTCCATTGCCTCCGGAGCGAGAATATACATCACCACGCCCATTATCGTCATGGTGAGCATACCGAGACCTACTGTAATATACCCGAAACGCTTTGCGAGATCCTTGCGCTTTGCCCCATAGCTTTGCCCGACAAGTGTAGTGGCGGCATCAGATATGCCATAACCGGGCATGTAGCAAAGACTTTCCGCCGTCACGGCGAAAGCATTAGCGGCAATCGCCATGACCCCAAGAGGGGCCACGATGACAGTGACTGCGATTTGCGCTCCACAGATTACTACGTGTTCGAGAGTCATGGGAGCAGACACTTTCAAAGCCTTGCGCAAGATTTCCCATTCCGGCTTGAAACTGCTTCCTTTCTCCTTAATTTTAGCTATAGCGAGCCCATCCTGACGGAAGCATAGGAACCACATCATGAGTCCCGCCGTGACTATCTCTGCAGCCGCCGTGCCAAGGGCGGCTCCGAGGACGCCGAGTCCGGCACCGGGCATAGTGAGGTGCAAGCCGAAAATGTCGATCTCCCGCGTCGGGAATATCAGCAAGAAATTGAAGATCACGTCGAGCACACACATCAGGACGTTGAGTCCTCCCGGCACTTTCATGTTGCCGCTGCAGCGCAGCATGCCTCCACCGAGATAGTTCATAGTGAACAGAGGAAGGGCAAGGACAAAGACAAGGAAATAGACAGAAGCGTCATGGCAAATGGCTTCCTTCCCTCCAAGCCAATGGGGAAGAGGCCAGGCTATTGCGGCTCCCACCAATGCCACAACAAGGCTGAATAGAAAGCAGGCAGTGATGCTCTGGCGAAGTATGCGGCGGCCGCGAGCGTGGTCAGAAGCTCCGATGCTGTGGGCTACTTGGACAGAGAAACCCATAGTGACAGCCGAGCATATACCCCAGAAAAGCCATAAGGAAGTGGAGACGAGACCGACTGATGCAGAAGGGTCAGCACCAAGATGGCCGACCATGGCAGCATCAATATACTGCATCATCATGCTCGAGAGCTGCGCCATCATCGCAGGCCACGACAGTTGGGCGGTCAGCTTCAGTTGCTGTCCGAAACTTAGGCTTTCTCCCGATCTTATTTTATCTATTAGCATATCTTAATTCAAATTTCGCTTGCGAAATTTGAGGGTTTATGGGTTTATTTTGATGCAAAATTACGTTTTTTTTCTGGGTTTTGCAAATGTTAATGAAAGTTAAAAGAAGGGTTGATGTTAAATTTTTTATAAAAAATAAAACTATTATTGTTAAAATTTGTATTAATTTTGGTGTTAAACTTAAAGCATACCCTCTCCTGAAAACCTGATTAACCTGAATGTGAGTTCAATTAAATAAATGTAGTACTAAAAAAAATCCTGCATGAAAAACGTTTGTTTTACACTCAGCCGGAAAGCGCTGGTGGCAATGGCAATGCTGTTGGCATTCACGCTTCCCGCTCTGGCCCAGAAGATTACTGTCCACGGGTATGTGGATGATTCGACTGGCGAACCACTAATCGGTGCCACCGTAATGGAGAAAGGCACATCAAATGGCACAGCGACGGACTTCGATGGCCTGTTTACAATCAATGTCGCACCGGATGCCACCCTTGTCTTCAGCTACATCGGCTATGAACCTCAGGAAGTAGCCGTCAAAGGGCAGACAGAAATCAAGGTAACCCTTCAGGAGAATGCCACAATGCTTCAGGAAGCAGTGGTGATCGGTTATGGCTCCGTGAAGAAATCAGATGCCACCGGCTCTGTATCAGTGATCAAACCGGATGAAATCGATGCCGGCATCTCGACATCAGCTCAGGACCTCCTTGTAGGTGCAAGCCCGGGTGTGGTAGTAACGACTAACGGTGGTGACCCGACAGGCGGCGCAACCATCCGTATACGTGGCGGTTCATCATTGAATGCCTCCAACGACCCTCTGATTGTGATCGACGGAGTGCCGATGACCAACCAAAGCCAAGGTGGCGGCATGAGCGCGCTGACGATGGTGAACCCTAACGACATCGAGAGCATGACAGTGCTTAAGGATGCTTCTGCAACCGCTATCTATGGTAGCCGAGCATCAAACGGCGTCATCATCATTACGACAAAGAAGGGTAAAGCCGGCAAGCCTGTTGTCAACTTCTCCGCTAATATGAGTGTCAACACAGCGCGTAAGAAACTTAACCTTATGGACGGCTATGAATTTGCCGACTACGTGAAGGCTCATATGGGCGACGCCACTATCGACCAGCTCGGCTATAAGGGTGAAATTTATAATACAGACTGGCAGAATGAAGTGCTCCGCACATCGATCTCTCAGGACTACAATATCTCAGTGGCTGGCAAGGCAGGCTTCCTTCCTTACCGTGTCAACGCAGGTTATACTAACTCAGAAGGTATCTTGAAGACCTCAAACATGCAGCGTGTGACAGCAGGCTTCAGCCTTAGCCCGAAGTTCCTTGACGATCATCTTTCAGTGAATGTCAATGTGAATGGCACTTATGGCCGCACTCACAATGCAGATCAAGGCTCTATCGGCGCAGCTTCTTCTTTCGACCCGACTAAGCCGGTCTATACAAACATCGCAATGGGAGGCAATACCGGACTAATGCTCTATAACGGCTACTACAACTATGCTCCAGGCGGAACATTTGACCGCAACGCATCTGAGAACCCATTGGCAATGCTGTATGATAAGGATGGACATAACGACACTTGGTCATCATCCGGCAACCTACAGCTTGACTATGCTCTCCATTTCCTCCCGGAACTTCACCTAAACCTTAACCTCGGTTATCAGGTGTCAAAGAACAATGCCAACTCCATCACAGCTGCCAACTCAGTATTCGCATGGCAGAATGACGGACTGCTGAATAACAATGCAGCAGGTGCAGCTACACTTAACAAGTGGTATGAGCTTCAGCGTAACACCCTTCTTGACTTCTACATCAACTATAAGAAGGAATTCGAGGCTATCAAGTCTAACCTTGATGTGATGGTAGGCTACTCTTGGCAGCGTATGGACTACCATGGTCGCTCTCAGAACTATGTAAACTCTCTTGGTTTCGTAAATGCAAATGGTCAGAATGGTTTCAGCTATGAGAATGGTCAGTACACAATGAACACCAATTCTCATAATGCAATCGGCGAGGTGGTCAACTATGCTCCTCAGAGTGTATGGAGCAATCCTCTTCAGCTCGTTTCATTCTTCGGACGTCTGAATTACACATTCGCTGACACTTATCTTCTTACCTTCACGCTGCGTGATGACGGATCTTCACGATTCTCAAAAGATACCCGTTGGAGTCTCTTCCCATCATTGGCATTGGGATGGAAGATCAACAACTGCTTCGGTCTTCAGGATTACGCAAATCTGGATGAATTCAAGCTTCGTCTCGGCTGGGGCCAGACAGGTCAGCAGGATATAGGTGGCTTCTTCCCCTATCTGCCAATCTATCAGAATTCATATCAAAATGGCTTCCAATATGTCTGGAATGGACAATGGATCGAGCCACTTTATCCTCAGGCATACGACTCCAATATCAAGTGGGAGACCACTACAACTTGGAATACCGGTATCGACCTCGGCTTCTTCAACAATCGCCTTACTTTCGTCTTCGACTGGTATCTACGTGACACCAAAGACCTTCTTGCTTGGGCACCGGCACTTGGTATGAACACATCAAACTACATGACAACCAACATCGGTACACTCCGTAACTACGGTATAGAAGCGACCATCGGCGGACGTCCGGTGCAGACTGAAGACTTCACTTGGAGCACAAGCTTGAATGTAGGTTGGAACCGCAACAAGATTACAGCACTTACCGGCAATGCAGAGACAGATGCTATCTCAGCTCGCGACGTGCCTGTAGGCGTAGGCGGTCACCTCCAGTGGCATCTCGTAGGGCAGCCAGCGTTCACTTATCTCGTTTATCAGCAAGTGTATGATAACGACGGCAATCCTATCCCAGACCTCTTCGTAGACCAGAATGCAGATGGAGTAATCAATGATGATGACCTTATCATGTTCCACTCACCGGAACCTAAGGTGACAATGTCATGGAACAACAACTTCAGCTATAAGAATTGGGACCTTTCGTTTGCCCTTCGTGCTAATTTCGGCAATTACGTATATAACGGACCACGCTATGCACGCACAAACCTCGGTTCTGTTGACTCTTATGGCTTGAACAACCTTATGCGTGACGAGTATATCTTCGCCGGCAAGCCGGAGCCACTGAGCGACTATTTCGTAGAGAACGCATCGTTCCTCCGCTGCGACAACATCACACTTGGCTACACATGGCCTGACCTTCTCAATGATAATCTTCGTCTCCGTCTTTATGGCGCAGTGCAGAATCCATTTGTGATCACAAAATATAAAGGACTTGACCCGGAAGTATTTGACGGCATCGACAATAACGTCTATCCACGTCCCGTCAGCTTCACAATCGGTCTGATTGCAACTTTCTAATCTAAAGCAAAGAATAAAGATGAAAATAAATAAATTTTTAGCAGGCTCGATGGTGGCAGCCACTCTTTCCTTAGGAAGCTGCGTAGGGGATCTCGACCTCACCCCGACAAACCCTAATGAACTTACCCCGGGTCTTTTCAAAGATGATCCCAAGGGTTATCTTGAAAAGGCTATCGCAGGAGTATATTTGCAATATGCCACCTACGGAGCAAACGGCAACGCTGCTGTTCAGAATTTTGACGGAGGTATGTCTACTTTCCAACGTGCAGTATGGATTCTTGAGGAATGTAATTCCGATGAAGGCTCATGGATCCCGAGCGATACAGACTATGGCACAATCCAGTATGGTCTTGTTCCGGCAGCCAACACTGTCGTGATGGGTACTTACTCCCGTCTCTATATCAACATCGCGATGTGCAACCAGTTTATCCAGACTGTAAATGACGGATATTTCAATCTGACAACCCCGGAACTTCAGGCACTCGCTGATGAATATATCCGCCAGGCCCGAATTCTTCGAGCAGGTGCCTACTGGTATGCCATCGACAACTTTGGCAATGTGCCATATGCTGATGAAAGTGTGGCTATGGGCCAAGTGGCTCCTCAGCTCTCTACTAACTTCAGTGAAGGTCGCCGCATGGTGTATGACAAGGTAGTAGCTGACCTTGAGGACATCGTAGCATGGTATGAGGCCAATGATCCTAATAATATGCCGGCATACGGACAGGTAGGTCTTGATGTCGCTGAATCTCTACTTGTGAAGTTCTATCTTAATGCAGAGGTCTATACAGGCACTGCAGCTTGGGATAAATGCTACCAGCATGCTGAGAAGGTTATAGCACGTCTTGGCAAGGGCGGTATGGACGGAAGCGGCTTGAATCCTAACTACTTCCAGAACTTCGGTTCCAACAACTCAAGCTATGTCAGCTGTAAGGAGAATGGTGCCAATGAGATTATTTGGACTATCCCTCAGCATCATACATCGCTTGATCCTTCCGGCAAGGGCTTGATGTCGTATGCCAACTCGACTTTCATGTGTAACGCTTGGATTGGAGACTCTTCTGATGATGCAGAATACACTTGCCATATTTCTGATTATAATTCAGGCAATGGCTGGAAGTGTATCGTAGCCCGCACAGAATTTGTAGAGAAATTCAATTGGAAGGATGTCGATATGTCGCAAAGCGATGACGTGCGAGTTAAATATTGGAAGACATCGAAGGATGGATTCAATGTGCAGAATATCTCACTTGCTCAGGCAGACTGGGGCAATAATGGATATCTCGCTGTGAAATATAATAACTGGTATCAGGATGAAAATGGAGAGAACCGCGCATCTTCACCTGCAGCTACCGACCAGCTTGGCGGCGACTATGCAATGATTCGCCTTGCAGAGATTTATCTATCAGCAGCAGAGGCAGCCCTCAACGGTGGCGGCGACCGCGCCAAGGCTGTAGAATACGTAAACTATATCCGTAAGCGTGCAGGACTTTCTGATGTAGACGCAACCCTTAATCTTGTGCAACTTCAGGACGAACGTTGCCGTGAACTTTACACAGAATGTATCCGCCGCAGCGACCTTATCCGCTATGGAAAATGGATCTCCGGCTATACATGGGCATGGAAGAATCAGGTGCGTAATGGCGCAGACTTCTCTTCTGCGTTCGTAGTATATCCGCTTCCAAGCACTACAGCTGCACGTAACGGCTATGTTCAGAACCCCGGCTATTAATCGTAGAATCTGAAGAATTATGAAAAAAATACTGAAATATACAGCTGTCGCATGTGCCATCTTCGGCCTGGCATCATGCTCACAAGACCGCGATCCGGTCTTGCAGACACCGACCAAATATGTGCTGAATGTGCCGACTATGCAGGATCAGTATATTGATCTTCAAGCTGGCAATGTGCTTGAACTCGTATCCTCACAGCCTGACTATGGAGTGGCAACAATAGCTCAATACAGCGCAGAGATGTCGCTCACAGAGGATTTTGCCAAATCATATGAGCTTGCTCCAGCGTCAAAGACTCTTGCACGCATGGAAATTCCACAGGATAAAGTGGCTCTCGGCATGATGGATCTTCTTGGCATCACTGATAAGGAGACATTCGACGCAGCATATCCGACAGGGGAACTTCCTTATATGAAGGTCTATTTCCGTGCAAACTGTGAAATAGACGGAGTAGAAGGCTCAAAGATTACATCAAACGTGGTGGCCTACAACAACATCAAGGGCTATTTCGCTGTGCCTGTTCCGGGCTACATCTATCTTGTTGGTGCTCCTGAAGGTTGGGCAGGCCCGACAGAAAGCAATGAAGCTCATTATGCAGACTGGCGCTTGTTTGAACCGAAGGATGCTATTGGCTCAAATGTATACTCCGGTGTATTCGATATTCCTGCAGGCTCTGCAATGTTCCGCTTCTATACTCAACTTACCGGTTGGGATGCAGATTCATACGGATATCAGGTAGATGACAGTGCTACTGATTTTGATTTCGACGGCGATACATTCACAAGCCCGGTAGTCAAGGGTAAAGGCTCGTTTAACTTCCCCAACTGGGAAGGCGGCAAGATGACTATCACGCTTGATATGAGCGATATGAAGAATATCATGTTGACTTGTACTAAGGGTGAGGCAGCTGTAGTAGTGGCCAAGTATATCTACCTTGTGGGTTCGATCAGCGGCTGGAAAGAGCCGGGCATTGCAAATGAAGCGGATTATGCTAACTATCGCCTTGCTGACAGGAGCGACAGTGGCATCTATACAGGCTCATGGCCAGTCAGTGCAGGACATGTCAACTTCCGATTCTGCAAAGAACTGACAGAAGCCGGCTGGGACAATGACACTCAGTTTGGTGCCCAAGTTGATGACGGCGATGTCGCTTGCACGTTGACAAACGGTTCTTATAATGGATCATATGTAAACGGCAAGGGCAACTTTGCATTCGACATTGAGAATGATGCTACTGTCAATATTACAGTAGATACCAACAACAGCACAGTGACAGTCAAATTTGAATAAATCCCTGTTAATCTTTCGCAAGCAAAATTTGAGGGTGATAAGGATATTGTCTAATAATCCTTGAATTGAGCTTGCGAAATACAAATTGAAATAAAATGAAAAAAACAGCATTATACGGTCTGGCTGCAATGTTCGCCTTATCATTTGCATCTTGCGACAACTATAAGGAGCCGAATCCAGCCCCGCAGACCAATCCTCAGGAGTCTATTTTCAAGGCATCCGATGTAGAAGTCAGTGGAGACTTGACAACAGGGGTGTACGATCTTACGCAACTTCAGGCTGACGGAGAGTCTATTACAGTGGCTACTGTAAAAGCAGTGGCAGCTCTTCCTGCAGGCTGTACGCTTGCCGGAAGCGTGGAAATCTCAGCAGATGATTTCGATACAGCCTTTCCGGTAGCGTCAATAGCAGAGAAGGTAGCCGATGAAGATGCATACAATATTGTGATATCTCCAGCCGACCTTGAAGAAGCATATTTCAATAATATCTCTACTTCTCCGGATAAGAAAGAAATTAAGGTAAGGGTACTTGCAAAGACCGTCGTCGGCAAGCAAGAGGCTATTATCGGAGGCCCGACTAATTTTGCAGGTCCATATACGATGACTATTTTGCCTGAGATGCGCCGCGCATATCTCTACACACCGGGCAACTCCAATGGATGGAATCAGGTGGCATCACAACCACTTTCATGCTATGATGGGATCCATTTCAGCGGCTATGCAGTGCTTGACGGCGAATTTAAGTTCTCTACCGAGCCTGATTGGAATGGCATCAATTACGGTGAAGGCGAAGAACCCGGAACTCTTTCTACTGAAGGCGGAAACCTCAGCGTAACTACCGGTGGCCTTTACTGGTGTACTGCTGACCTTGATAAGCTTGAATACACTACCTATTATGTAAGCACAATCGGAGTGATTGGCGATGCAACTCCTAATGGCTGGGGGGCTTCAACACCTCTTACTACAACAGACAATCTCGTATGGACAGGCACAGTGGCATTTGGAGCAACCGGAGATTTCAAGTTCCGTGCGAATGATGATTGGGCAGTCAACTTGGGCGGCAAACTGAATGATCTCGGCCAGGGAGGCGACAATATCCCATCGCCGGGTGAAGGCACTTACGAAGTGACACTCGATCTCGGCAAGATTCCTTATAGCTGCACACTCGTAAAGAAATAAACGATTGTAGAAACCTTAATAAAAACCGAAAGCCCGCCCATCACGCGGGCTTTCTCTATAAAACATATGGATATGACAAAAACTTACTTGATGTCGCTGCTAATGATTGTAGCTACGGTGATGGGACTGAATGCCCAGGTCACTTCTGAGCCTTCTCCCTTGCAGGAGGATTCGAAGGATGTGAAGATTCTTTTTCATGCCGACCAAGGCGACAAAGGACTTATGGGGCTTCCTGCCACAGCCAAGATCTATGCCCATACCGGTGCGTGCCTCAGCAACGGCCAAGATTGGGTAAATGCTCCCACGTGGGGCGACAATGCTGCTAAGTATCAGCTGACCTACGTCAGTGAAAATCTCTGGCAGCTTTATATCGGCGATATCCGCGAGTATTACGGAATCACTGATCCTTCAGTGAATGTCACCCGGCTTGCATTCGTATTCCGCAGTGCCGACAATTCGAAGACCGGGCGTGCAGAGGGTGGAGCTGATATCTTCTATAATGTACTTGATTCCGGACTGCAAATAGCCATAGAATCAGGATTGAGCGGCTCGATAATCACTTCTTCCACCGGGGAGGTCACTTTCAAAGTGGGCACAACCAAACCTGCGGATATCACACTTTCTGTAAATGATAAGGAAATCGGCTCAGTCAAAGGCGCAACCCTTCTTACTGCCAACTATACCTTCCCGGGTGTAGGCAATTATGAGGTGAGGGCTACGGCTACCGCAGAGGGAGAAACAGTCACCGACATTAAGAACTATACTTTCATCGAGGAGTCAAAGGCTGAGAATTATCCCGGCGGCAGTCCTAAAATGGGTCCGGTGAAAAATGCTGACGGGAGTGTCACTTTCTGCTTAGGAGCCCCCGGGAAAAGCAATGTGCTTCTCGTAGGCGCTTGGAACAACTATGTTGCTGACAATGCCTATATGATGAAGTATCAGGACGTAGATGGCTTGCGTTATTTCTGGATTACAGTAGATGGGCTTGACAATGAAAAGCAATACGGATATTACTTCCTTGTCGACGGATGGCAGAAGGTCAGTGACCCATACGCTCGCCTTGTACTCGACCCTTGGAATGACAAGTATATCACTACCGATGTATATCCTGATCTCCCTGCCTATCCTTTCGACGTGATCGATGGACTTCCCTTGGCAATATATCAAGGAAACATCAATGACTATGACTGGAAGGTGAAGGATTTCAAAGGAGTGGCTTCATCCGATCTCATTATCTATGAGTTGCTTTTCCGTGACTTCACCGGCACTGAGGGGAAAGCAGACGGCAACGGGACAGTACGCATGGCAATCGAAAAGATACCATATCTGAAGACCCTTGGCGTGAATGCAATTGAAGTGCTCCCGATCATGGAATTCAATGGCAATATCTCTTGGGGCTATAATCCCAACTTCTATTTCGCTCCTGACAAGGCATATGGCACTCCGGATGACTATAAGGAATTTATCGACATCTGCCATCAGAACGGCATGGCTGTGATCCTTGACATGGTATTTAACCAGAGCGATGGTCTGCATCCTTGGTATCAGATGTATATGCCGGGAGAGAATCCTTTCTACAATATGAATGCGCCGCATGCCTACAGTGTGCTCAACGACTGGAACCAGGGCTTCCCAATGGTGCAGGAACAATGGAAGGATGTGCTGGAATATTGGATGAAGGAGTATAAGTTTGATGGTTTCCGTTTCGATCTTGTGAAGGGTCTCGGCAACAATGATTCATATGCAAATTCGGGGGATGCTGCTACAAATGCCTTCAATCAATCTCGTATCGACCGCATGCGCGAACTTCAGAAAGTGGTAGTGGGAGTCAATCCGAATGCATATTTCATCAATGAGAACCTTGCAGGAGCTCAGGAAGAAAATGCGATGGCAGAGACGGGTCAGCTTAACTGGGCTAACCTTAACGATGCCGGCTGCCAGTTTGCAATGGGCTATCAAAGTGACAGCAACCTTAACCGTATGTATGCTCCAAAGGATCAGCGTACGTGGGGCTCGACGGTGTCATATCTTGAAAGTCACGATGAGCAGCGACTTGCATATAAGCAGAATGAGTATGCGCCGACCGGAATTAAAGGAAACCTTGTCAATTCAATGCGCCGTTTAGGGTCTACGGCTGTCCAGATGATACTTGCACCGGGCGCACACATGATCTGGCAATTCTCTGAACTTGGTAACTATGACAATACTAAGAACAGTGACGGCGGAAACAATACAGATCCGAAGACAGTGCGCTGGAATTTACTGAATAATTCTGATAGAAAAGGACTTTATGACAATTATTGTGAATTGATAGCATTGCGCAACAATAATAAGGATTTGTTTGCAGAGACTGCATCATTTGAGAATAACTGTGCGCAGGACAACTGGGCTAATGGCCGCACAATGGTATCGAAGGCGGGGGATAAGGAACTTATCACTGTAATCAATCCAAACATTAAGCAGGACATTACAGTCAAGGTAAGTTTCAGCAAGAGCAGTGATTCAGACTATCAAATCTTATCAAAGTCGTATCATTCCAATCCCTCATACAGTGTGGCGGGTGGCACAGTGACAGTGCCTGCAAACTGCTATGTGACGATCGGCACAATGGAAGTGAATGAGGTGGAAGGAGTGTGGAGCGACACTGCTTCTGAACTCAGAGTGCATAAGGAAGGAAACAGCATAGTAGTGGATTATGCTGCTACTCCGGTGGCAATCTACACTATGGATGGTCGCAAGGTGTCTACTCTTCAGGATAATGGAAGTGTAGAAGTCGCTGCGGGAGTTTATGTAGTGGTAAGTGGAAAAGAGAGTGTCAAGATAGTAATTTGATCTATCATTTATCGAAAATGACGAAAGCTCACCAATTGGTGGGCTTTCGTTATTTTTGGACAGAAGGACAAATTGAGGGTTATTCGATTATTTCGCCTCGGAGGGTGGCTGAAGAAGCGTCGGTGATGCGTACCCGGATGAAGTCGCCGGGCTTGTAGGTGCTTTTGGGGAAGACTACTACTTTATTTTGGGAGGTGCGTCCGAATAGCTCTTCGGCACTGCGCTTGGAGACTCCTTCAACCAGAACTTCAAATTCCTTGCCGACATCACGGCGGTTTGACTCAAGACTCAGCTCATTTTGCAAGGATATCATACGGTTGAGACGCTCTACCTTTACATCTTCGGGTATGTTGTCGGGGAGATTCTTTGATGCGAATGTGCCGGGACGCTCTGAATATTTAAACATGAAGGCACTGTCGAAGACAGCTTCTCTCATCAGCGACAGAGTCTGCTGGAAATCCTCTTCCGACTCATTGTGGAATCCGGTGAACATATCTGTTGAAATCCCGGCATCCGGCAGGATGCGGCGTATTGCCGCGATTCGGTCGAGATACCATTCGCGGGTGTATTTACGGTTCATGTCTTTCAATACGCTGTTGCTTCCGCTCTGCACCGGGAGGTGGATATGACGTGCGATGTTGGGATGTGCCGCCATGACCTCGAGAGTCTCGTCGCTCATGTCTTTGGGGTGGGAGGTGGTGAAACGTATGCGCATGTCGGGAGCAGCTTCGGCTACTATCTTAAGTAGTGTCGGGAAATTGACGCGTTGGGACGCACACGGAGTGTGCTCGCTACTCTCGTTTAAGTTGGTGTTGGCATTCGAGGTGGGATCAAAGGAGTAGGAATTTACGTTTTGTCCGAGCAGGGTGACTTCCTTAAAACCACGCGCACGAAGATCAGCGAGCTCGCGGAGTATACTTTCCGGCTCGCGTGAGCGTTCACGTCCGCGAGTGTAAGGCACTATGCAGTAGGAGCAGAAATTGTTGCAGCCGCGCATGATGGATATGAAGCCGCTGACGCCTGCACTTCCTATGCGCCGAGGAAGCACATCGCGGTAGGTCTCGGTAAGGCTCAGGTCGATATCCATAGCCTTTTCCCCGGCCTCAGCTGCTGCGAAGAGTTCCGGCAATTGGAGATAGCTGTCGGGGCCTGCCACGACATCCACATCATAGTCTTCGATGAGTGTCTTCTTCAAGCGTTCGGCCATGCATCCGATAACTGCAATGATGATTTTTTTTCCGGTCTTGCGTCGATAGGCCTTCCAATGGCTGATGCGCTGATAAATTTTTTGCTCAGCATTTTCGCGGATGGAACATGTATTGAAGATTATGGCGTCGGCATCATCGTCACGGTCGGAAAGTTCATATCCAGCCATGCCCAAGACAGATGCAACGACCTCAGAATCTGCCACGTTCATCTGGCAACCATAGGTCTCTATGCGCACTTTTCGTGAAAAAGTGCAATTTTTATTGTCTACAAGTCGAAAAACATAGTCCATACTATTTGATATTTGAAAGATATTTCCTAAATTTGTACCAAAATATAAAATCGACTACAAAATTACACAATAAATCTATTTGTTACAAATGAGCATCCCTTTTATTTCAGCCGAAGAGGCTGCTTCCTACATCAAAAACGGTGATAATGTAGGCTTATCGGGCTTTACCGCATCCGGTACGCCTAAGGTTGTAACAGTCGCCTTGGCCAAGCGAGCCAGGGAACTCCATGAAAAAGGACTACCTTTCAAGATCAATCTCTACACAGGCGCATCGACCAACGACCATGTCGACGGGGAACTCTCTCGCGCAGATGCAATCGCCATCCGCACTCCATATCAGGGACATAGTGACTCGCGTAAGGCTATCAATGCCCAATCGATAAATTATTTCGATGGACATCTCAGCATGATGGCACAAGACATCCGCTATGGATTCTTTGGAGACATCGATGTGGCAATTATCGAAGTGACTGAGATGAGTCCGAACGGAGACGTTATTCTCGGTGCGGGCCTGGGTATGACTCCTACTCTTGCTAATGTAGCAAAGAAGGTAATCCTTGAATACTCAAGCTACTACAAGACCTCATTCAGAGGTTTCCATGACAATTATGTGCCATTGGATCCCCCTCATCGTCGTGAGATTCCAATCTATAAACCGTCTGACCGCATAGGTTCGACAGTGCTTCACATCGACCCGAAGAAGATCATCGGCGTCGTGCCATCCAACGCTTCAGAGGGCGTGAAGCCATTCACACCTTCAGATGCAGTGACCCACCAGATTGGCGAGAATGTCTGCAACTTCCTCGTGCAGCAGCTTCGCACCGGTATGCTCCCCAAGGAATTCCTTCCTATCCAGTCGGGAGTGGGCAATGTGGCAAATTCTGTACTTTACGGTCTCGGCGAGAATCCTGAGATCCCTCCATTCGAGATGTATACCGAAGTGATTCAAGATGCTGTTATGGCACTTATGGAGCAAGGCCACTGCAAATTTGCTTCTACATGCGCTATGACTTTCTCAGACGATGCTATGCTCCACTTTATGGAGAACATCGACTTCTTCCGCGATAAGATCCTTCTCCGCTCAGGCGAAATCTCGAATAGCCCTGAAGTGGTGCGTCGACTCGGAGTGATCACTATGAATACAGCTCTCGAGGCTGACATCTATGGCAATGTGAACTCCACACATGTGCTTGGCACTAAGATGATGAACGGAATCGGCGGTTCGGGCGACTTCACTCGCAATGGCTATATTTCCATCTTCTCTTGCCCGTCGATACAGAAAGGTGGCAAGATCTCTGCTATCGTGCCTATGTGCTCACACATCGATCATTCAGAGCATTCGGTCAATGTGCTTATCACAGAGCAGGGCGTTGCCGACCTGCGCGGCAAGGATCCGCGCCAGAGAGCCACTACCATTATCGAGAACTGCGTACACCCGATGTATAAGGAAATCTTGTGGGATTATCTGAAGCTTGCCAATAAGGGCGTGAAGGCTCACACACCGCATCATCTCCATGCTGCATTCGCACTTCATGAGACATTCATCGATTGTGGCGATATGTCGCAAGTTGACTTTGCTAAGTATTATTAATTTTGAATTTTGAATTGAAAATTAGATGTTTGTATATTAGAGCGACTGCCGCCGTTGCGGCGGTCGCTTTCTTTTCGGCTTCTCCTGTATTGGGGGCGGAAAGGGGCAATGTGTATGGGAGGGTCTATCCTGAGCGGAATGACGATCTTTCGTATGAGAATGATGTGGTGGCTTTCCGTATCTATGGCCCCAAAACCCAACGAAACGGGGAGAAATCGTTTGGCTACGATATCTTTGCTAAGTATCCGGATTCCGGCTTGGTGTTGCCTTATCTTTATGGAGAGCAGTGTGGCTCGGCCAATTGGGCAAAGGCAGATTCTTTGCGAAAGATAGATAAAGAGCTTGCCAAGAAGTTTGAGGAGTCATTTACATATCATATCGATCATGGCAAGGGGGCTGACTTCTATGCTGTCGGGCCTACGCTCGGATGCGGAGTGGCTGCACTGCTTGATGCAGATGGGAAGATACAGTTCCCATGGTGCTATGATGAGGTTGAAATCGTAGAGAATGGCCCGGATCGTTTTGAGGCAAAACTTTCGTTCGCGCCGGTAGTGATAGGCAGTGACACTATAGCAGAACGCCGTAGGCTTGTGCTTGATAAAGGGAGCTATCTCAACTACTGTGAAGTGAGCTATGAGGGTCTATCACATCCATATAGCATAGTGGCAGGTGTCCCTCGGAGAGACGATGGACGCGCCGTAATGGAACTTGAGCGGGGAGTCATAGCTTATGAGGATCCAACTCAGCGCAAAGACAGCGGAAAAATCTTCACCGGGGTAATCATTCCCGGGGGAGCTGAAGATATGCTTGAAGATCAAGGACACATCCTGGCAAAATGCACTATCCGCCCGGGAGAGACGTTTCGCTATTATTGGGGAAATGGCTGGAGCAAAGGGAGAATAGCGACTATGGATGAGTGGATAGATTATCTCAATGGCTTTCTCGCTTCCCAAGGCGAGTGAGTATCAACGTGTAGCCCTCTTTTAATTCAGGCACTTTGAATAGGTAGAGGACAGTCAGCGACACTATAATTCCGGTCAGACACTGGATGGAAAGTGCTGCGAGAGATGCGATATTGAGCGGACGTGTGATACTGCCGGAAGGGATAGGAATGACATCTATCACTAAGAATACTACCAATGCTGAAAAAGCAAAAGGGAAGATATCAGACACAAATTCCCGTAAGCGATAGCCAGTGGTGTGCGAGGCGATAATGGCTGCAGCAATCCAAGTGGCGAGGGTAGCAGCAAGTTGTCCCCATACGAGCGCTTCGAGACTCATTGTGAAGACAGTAGCGAGCAGAGCCACAGCCGTAGAGACATCCTTGACAATCTCTATGATGACGATTTGCTTGCCATGGCCAAGGCTCATGATGAAGTTGCTATAGAGGGAGATGAATACCACTCCGATGCCACGGATGCAGAGAATCCGGAATATAGGAATCGCTGTGTCCCATTTTGTGCCGAACAGGAAATGGAAAATGCTCTCTCCGCAGGCAGCTACAATCGTAAGTGCAGGGAAGGCAAGGAGGGCAGAGAATCGGTCGATTCGCTGCATGTATCGATGGAAAGTGGCAATATCATCTTGCACTTTAGCAAGGAGCGGCACAAATGAAGATGTGAAAATCTGGGATAGGGATGCACTTCCCATCTTGCTCCATTTGTCGGCTTGTGTGTAGCTGCCCAATTGCGTCAGGGAATACCATTTGCCTATGACAAACTGGTAGACATTTAGGAAGACTGTATTGAAGAATTGGGTGGCGAATACGCTTAACCCAATTCTTTTGATGTCGTGGAGAGAGCTTCGAGAGAAAACCAGTTTCGGCGACCAGTGTCCCGTGGCCCAAAGCCAACCGCTTTTAAGGGCAGCCAAAGCTACTGATTGCCAGACTATAGCCCAGGCTCCGGCTCCGGCAATGGCGAGAGCTATTCCAAGACAAGCGGAGACTGAGAGGGCGAAGAGGTCGGCAATGGCTATCTGCTTGACGTCCATCTGCTTCATAAGGCGGTTGGTCTGCACTATTCCGAGTCCTGTGAGGACAAATGTCAGAAACATCACCCGGCTTAGTGACGTAAGCTGAGGGGCGTTGAAGAAGTGGGCGATTGCAGGTGCTGAAAAATAGAGAATTGTATAGACTACTGCACTGACAATAAGATTGAACCAAAATACTGTGCTGTAGTCGTCATTGTCAGGCTCTTTTTTCTGTAGGAGTGCAGATCCGAAGCCTGAGTCTACGAATAGGATCGCAAAGGCTTGGAATACGGCAAGAACCCCCACAAGGCCGAAGTCTTCCTTGCTCAGGAGGTTGGCGAGCACTATGCCGCTGAGTCCGTATAGCACTTGGGAGGCTACGCGGTCGATAGTGTTCCATTTCAGGGTCTTTGCCGTACGGGCCTTGAGTTCACTCATTATTCAAGGGGAAAAAGCTTTCCGCCCCCTTTTTTCTCGATTTCGGGGGAACCTTTATAGTAAACCTTCGTATTTCCGATGCCCATGACTTTCAGCTTATCGACCGGCCAGCATCCTATTGATCCGTTGCCAAGCATCTTGCAAGCCACATTGGTAGCTTCGAGCCTGTCGGCTTGAATAGTGCCATTGCCAACCATGGTGAAGTTTGCTTGCTGGCAATGACCGGACATTGAGATGGTCCCATTGCCCGACTTGATAGCAGCTCCTATTTTAGTGGCCCGTAGGTTTTCGGCAGAGATGGTGCCATTGCCCATTACAGAAAGGTCGAGAGTGCTGCCGGGAGCCACTGATTTGAGAGTGAGTGTGGATTCAGAGGAAAGGGAAGCATTTTCCAAAAAATCGGAGTAGACGTAGAGAGTGGGGAGTTCGGGGTCATCTACATACAGGGTTTCGACCTGGATGCGGAGCTTGTTGCCTTTATGGGTTATGATGAAGGCTTTTGCGTATTTTGGATCGCCATCATAAGTCACGCGGCTTGGGCTGCCGTCGGCACCTACGTATACGACATTGACATTATCATCTACGCTTATCTTGCTGAATTGACCAACAGGGAGGGTAAATTGCTTGGCGCTCATCTGGAGGCAGCCCATCAGGATTGCCAAAATAAATATAATCTTAGTTTTCATTGTTGAAGAATTTATCTTGTATTTCTGATAATAAATTTTCGAGGTCTTGTTCTGTCTCGGCCCGGAGAAGGCGGATGCGAGTCTCACGGAAGTCGGGGATACCTTTCAATAGGGGTGTGGAGGCGAGATGGCGACGAATGTGGAGTATGCCACGGTATTCGTCAATTCGGTCGATAGATTCTCGAATCTGGCGGCGGAGAAGAGAGAATTTTTCTTCTGTGGTGATTTCAGGGATAATGCCTTCGGCAAGATATTGCTTGACTTCGCGGAAAATCCAGGGTGCTCCGAAGCTTGCCCGCCCTATCATGACCCCATCGACACCGTATGTGTCGAAAGCATTCTTTGCTTGTTGCGGCGTCTTGATGTCGCCGTTGCCTATGATTGGGATTTCAATGCGAGGGTCTGCTTTGACTTCTCCGATGAGAGTCCAGTCGGCATCGCCGGTATACATTTGCGAGCGAGTTCGTCCGTGGATAGTCAGTGCTTTAATACCGCAGTCTTGAAGGCGGGGAGCAAGGTCGGTGATAATCTTGCTGTTGCAGTCCCAGCCAAGGCGAGTCTTGACGGTCACGGGAATATTTACTGCATCGACAACTGCCTTTGTGATGGAGAGGATCTTCTCCGGAGTGCGGAGCATACCGGCACCGGCACCTTTGGCAGCCACTTTCTTTACGGGGCATCCGAAATTTATGTCGAGGATGTCGGGTTGGGCTTGCTCCACGATTTTTGCTGCTTCTACCATCGCCTCGGGTTCGCGGCCGTAGATCTGGATGGCAACGGGACGTTCGCGGTCGTCGATGGTCAGCTTCCTGGTAGTGGAGTTGATGTTGCGCACGAGGGCTTCAGCCGACACGAATTCTGTATATACCATGGCAGCCCCTTGCTCGCGGCAGATGAGCCGGAACGAAGGATCGGTGACGTCTTCCATCGGAGCGAGCATCCCAGGGCGCTCTCCAAGATTTATTTTATCAATGCATAATTCACAATTCATAATGCACAATCTTGTTTAATTCATAAGAGGGTGAGGCGGGAGCAGCGGGATGGTGAGAGGAGTTCGGCGGCTTCGCGGAGCCGGTCGGCGTTGACGGCCCGGATGCATTCGGCAGTGTGTGAAGTGTCGTAGATGGCATCTCGGAAGAGAAGGCTCTTGCCCATATTGATTGCCATGTTCTCGCGGTTGTCGGTGCTGACGAGAAGCTGGCCGCAGTATTGGGTCTTTATCTTGTCGAGCATGCGGTCAGACATCGTAGTCTGTGCCAAGCGGTCGAGTTCACGCTTGACAATCGAAAGGCATTTCTTTACATTGCTCTTGTCGCAACCTATATAGACAGACCAAAGACCGGTGTCACTGAACATAGAGTTGAAACTGTCTACGGCATAGACCAATCCACGCTTCTCGCGCAATTCGGAATTGAGAAGGCTGCTCATGCATGGGCCACCGATGTAGTTGTTGAGCAAATATAGTGCGTAGCGGCGAGGGTCGTCGCGGCTGACAGTCCTGGTGCCGAATATGGTATGAGCCTGGAAACCGTCGTTGTCGATCACTTCGTCGAATGGAGGCAGATCATCCGGCAGAATCCGAGGATAGCGACGGAATGGGAAATTGAGAAGACCAAAATGCTTATCAACTCTTTTTATCAGTTTTTCGGGATCGTCGGGGGCGGATATGTAGACCACCATATTCCCGGGCGTATAGTTGAGGTCGAGGAATTGGCGACATTCACGTCCGGTCAGTGAGCGAACGCTTTCAGGAGTGCCGAGGATATTGTGGGCGAGTGCATTCCCTTTGAAGATACGCTCTTCATACTCATCATATACATTCTCGGAGGGAGTGTCGAGATAAGATTTGATTTCTTCTACCACGACTTCATGCTCCATTTCTATTTCGTGGGTCGGAAATAGGGAATTCGCTATAATGTCGGCGAGGAGTTCGATGGCGCGGTCGGCGTAGCCGGTAGGGGCAGTGGTGTATATGATGGTGGTTTCCTTTGAAGTGCTTGCGTTGAGTTCGCCACCGATGCTTTCCATACGCGCAGAGATGGCTGAGGAGCGTCGTTTCCACGTCCCTTTGAAGATGGTATGCTCCACGAAGTGAGCAAGGCCATGGCGCTCAGGCAATTCGTCGCGGCTTCCACTTCCGACCACAACACCGATATAGGCAACCTTGGCGTCGGTCTGGCACATTGCGACGCGCAGACCGTTATGTAATGTATGAGTTACGTAATTCATGTTGCAAAATTAGTCAAAAATTCTGAAATAGAAAAACATTGATCACTGCATTAGATAGCCGTGGGAGGCGCAGAGGGCGTAGAATCGCTCAAGATGGTTTGTTTTGACCAAAACGCGGGAGTTCCCGACCATTATAGTCATTTCACGGAGTTCCTTTTCATTCAAGATGAGCTGGCGCAGTTCGGGAAGGTCGGAGCGCAAGTTGAGTAGCGAATAGCCACCCTCGCGATGAGCGCAATCTGTATGATGAAGGGCATCGTCGATAATCTTCTTTAGAGCCGGCTCTTTCTCAGGGTTGATAATCACACTCAGATTTCTGATTCGTTGCTCGAGATCCTCTTTCCTGAAGCATCCTTTGATCAATGTCTCGCGTGAGATACGGAGTCTGGTAGGGCTTATGCGCCGTGTAATAGTAGACAGAAACAACATGAAAGGAGACTTTGCATCGAGTGTAAAGATGCAGTTTTGAGAGTCAAACTCCACTTCGGAAATGCAATCAGCTTTAGTAGGAGTATACGATTTTTCTATGCCGAAGGCATATTTCCCGAGGGGTGTCAGCCTTACATAGCGCATCCCTTCTAAGGGATCGTCGCCGAGATTGATGAGTTCGGATTCTACAGCCAGTTCTACAATTCCGAGGGCACAGAGATACTTTAGCCAGTGGATAGCAAATTTAAAACCGATCTCGTCAAACCAGCTGATAGGTTTTACTTTCCATTTGGAGTCGCCTTCATGCTCTTTGTCGATTTTCCTGACGATGGTAGCTTTCTCTCTCCCCTTTGAAGGGAAAAGGTTGAGATAATGAAAGTTTTCATTAGAGATAGTATCCGAACAGAGAAGCAACATCTTGAAATTATTAAGATCAAGCCATTCATCGGAAGCCTTTCTGATTATGGCTTCAACCATCTTCGATAGTTGCACCACCGAATTTTCAGCAGTCCATGCTTTTGTGAAACTTTGACAAGCGGGCAAAAATGTGTTGAAGATAGGACCTTGAATTAGCCTTGGCATTGTCTCTACTGCAAATTTGGCAAGATTCTTGGCGTTGATGGAACTGCTTTTGCTGATAGCGGCATTCATGGTGAAGAATGTCAGTGTAAGCATCTCTATCCTGTCGGCAGGCCATTGAAGAAGAGCAGGAGAGAAATCACGCAAAGTGGCTTGAGTGCGGACACGCTTCACATTGGCTGCAGATATCGAACCATTGCCATTGAGCATTGACCCGTTGAGTGCAATGCCATCAAGAGTCATTATGTCGGTAGGGATTGAAGGCTCGAAGTTGTCGATGGAGAGTTTAGCATCTTCAGGTAGGTGGGCAATTAGCCGGGGCATTACATATTCTTTGCCAAAGAATAGCTCTGCAAGCTCCTTGCGCACAGAGGCTCTCAAAGTGAGGTCCCCTTTGGATTCAGATGTTCGTGTATAGATAGAATAATACTGCTGGACATGGTAGGCCATACATGGCGAAAAGAGAGCCTCCACAGCTATATTATAATACCATCCGTAGGTGCTTGCCAATCTAATCTCGCGTCCAAGTTCTTTTTTGATATCAACAGAAGAAACGTCTAAACTGGTAATAATCTTATGCCACGTTTTTTCATATCGAATGTCGGCCTTTGCGATAGCCAAGAAATTAGAAAGTTCTGAATACAAAGAATCATATAGACTGCACAAAGCATCTTTTCTCATCTTTTCAAAGGAGGATGTCTTTGTCATCTCCTCGAATATAGTTCGCATGCCATATGATGTATTCGGCGAGAGCCGGAGCTGATGATTCATTACCATATCGGCGAATGGCGCAAAGAGAAACCTGCATTTATCTAAAGTAAATGTCGAGATCATATCCCGGTGTTCTTTAGCTACTAATGGAGGAAGATATATTACGCCCGGAGTCACTTCAGTTACCGGCACGTACTCTTCAATGATATCCGGATGACTGACCACTGTAATTTTTTTAGAGCTTTTTTTAGAGCTTTTCATGACAATATGAATTCAATGTCTTTTTCAGTGAGATGTTTGCTTGAGGCAGTGTCGGCGCTGATCAGCTCATCGAAGAGTTCGGATTTTTGGGCTTGGAGCTGCAGCATCTTCTCTTCGATGGTGCCGACGGTGATGATAGAGAATGATGTGACAGTCTTCTTCTGCCCGATGCGGTGCAGACGGTTGATGGCCTGCTCCTCGGCAGCTTTGTTCCACCATGGCTCGAAGATATAGACTGTGTCGGCAGCGGTCAGGTTTAGACCGACACCACCCACCTTGAGAGTAAGGAGCATCACCATGCATTCGGGGTCGGACTGGAATCGTTCGACTCTCTTTTTGCGGTTTTGAGCCGAAGTAGAGCCAGTCATTGTCTCAAACTGGATGCCCATCTTTTCAAGGCGCGACATCACGATTTCCAAGCCTGCGATGAAATTGAAGAATACCACAGACTTATGGCCGTTGCTTGCCGAGGCAAGGATGGAATCTACGAGTTCGTCGATCTTTGGGGAACTTACACTTCCGTCGGAGACGCTTTCCGGGACGGATGCTATGCGGCGGAGTTCGTTGAGAGCCTGAAACATGATGAACTGCGACTTATTGATGCCGTCGCGTGCGATGGCTTCGTCGATTTGTTTGCGATAGCTTATGCGCCGCATATCGTAGAGGCGCTTCTGAGCGTCGCTCATCTCCACGTAGATGGTCTGGTCGATACGGTCGGGGAGATCGTCGAGCACATCCTTCTTGAGTCGACGCAGGATGAATGGGAAAATCTTTCTGCGAAGGCTTTCCGAGGCATCCTTGTCGCCGTAACGCTGTATCGGATTTGTATATGACGCATTAAAATCGTCGAGAGTGCCAAACATCGTGGGGTTGAGAAAACGGAAAAGAGAGTAGAGCTCGGTGAGATTGTTTTCCATCGGCGTGCCGCTGAGGGCGAACCGATGTTTGGCATCGAGAAGCATAACAGCGGCAGTGGTCTGAGCAGCGAAGTTCTTGATGTTTTGCGACTCATCGAGCACGATGCATTCAAACTTCAGTTTCTTGAATTCCTCGATGTCGTTGCGGACGAGAGCATAAGTAGTCAGCACTACGTTGGCTTTCATGGCTTCCGTCAGGTCACGCTGCAGTCCGTAGTAGGTATAATGGGTCAGATCCGGGCAGAATTTTGCCAACTCCTTTTCCCAGTTGAAGAGAAGGCTTCTGGGCATTATGATTAGGGTTGGTTTGTCGGCGGTCGGATAGATTGTTGAAAGGAGAGCTATGGTCTGCAGTGTCTTGCCAAGGCCCATATCGTCGGCAAGGCAGCCGCCCAGATCATTTTTATAGAGATATGAAAGCCACTTCACTCCCTCCACTTGATAGCGCCGGAGAGTGGCATTGACCTTGTATTTCGGTGCCTTGTCTTTTTTGAGAGAGTTGAATCCTTCCAGCACTTTCCGGCTACGTGCAGCGAAAGGTCCTGTCACCTTCGACTGTATCAGTTCCTCTATTTCCGGGAGGTCGAATATAGTCACTTTGATATGTCCATCCTTGTCGCGGCGCCGGAATAGGCGTTGGAGACGCTGGATGTATGTCTCGTCGATGATGCCACGGTTTCCGTCGCTAAGCTGGACATATCGCTTTGAGGAATATTGCTTAAGGATATCGGCGATAGAGAATGTCTCTCCGCCAATTTCCACGTCGCCTTCCCCTTCGAGAAAATCGATGCCGGAGGAGAATTTGAAGTTGACCTTTGGAGTGACAGCTACTACGCGGTATTCTTTAAGTTTGTCACTGCCTACCAGACGGAAATCTTCAAGGACTTGTGGGAGTTGGCGAATCAGGAATGGCCCGGCTGTCTCCTCAGGAATGATGAAGAAGTTTCCGTCGCGATAGACCTCTTTCTTGGCATTGCGGTTTGGGGCACATTGCATGATAAGGGATTCGAGGCGGTCGGTGCGTTCAGAGATATCGCAGTCTTCGACCTTTCGGATTGATATCCGATAGTTGTCGTCGATGGTTGCAGTGACTGTAGGAGTAAAGCCGGGGGGGAGGGTGCCGGAAGATGATTCAATAGTGGAGCCTGTACGTAGATACAGGGCTTTGTCGGCAGCCACCTTTTCGAGGAAAAGGGTGGGCATGGCATGCTCGGTATGCTTTGAGTATCGGGGTGGGATGCCGTTGATCTCCGGAGTTACGTTGGAGACGTATGAAAGGAAGAGTGTCAGAAACGACTCAATAAGGGACTTGTCTATCGGGGCAAGGAGTTGGGCAACGCTGGCATAATTTTGGCCAATTGATTTGACAGAGAAAACGTCGTCGCCACAAAGGACGTGAGTGTCGTCGAGGAAGACCCCGGAGGGATATTCATTGCCGCCTACCGAAATCACGAGGGCGGTTTCTACAGAAGGGGCATCATCGTTGACCGAGAGTCGGAGGATAGGGTATGCAGAATCGTCATGGAAAGTGAGTTTGCCGCCGTTGGGACCTTCGATGTGGCATTCCGGAGTGATGAGATTCAGAAGATATGGGTTTTCACGGAGTGATACGCAGTCGGTCTCGCCCTTTTTGAGGTCGATATTTTGAGGTTCGGAATATTCAGAGATACGAGAAATTTCTTTGGAGAGACGGGCCTCGGCAATAGAAAGAGATCGTTTTGGGTTGAGAAGGCGTATGATGTAAGGAGCACCGTTGCGAATGTCGAGTCGGAAGAGCGGATGATGTGAAGATATGGATTCGGAATGCAGGGGTTCAGAACGTATAGGAGTAAGAGATGAGAATATATTGTCGAGGGAAAATTGGGGATTCATTATATGACATTGCTTGATTGTGAATTTTTATGCAAAGGTAATGCTTTTGATTGGAAAATTCAAGAGATAGGAGGAGATAAGAGTCAAATTATTCAAAAATGTATTGTTTTTGGGGGAGTGTGGGGAGGCTTTGGGTATGCTCACTGCGTTCGCATCACAATCTTTGCTATTGGAGGAGGGGAGGATCGGGGGGAGTGCGGACATGACGGTTATGCCTTTTGGATTTTGCGGCGGCACATCAACTTCTACTTCCTCAATGAATCATGCAGTACGATGATCAAAAAATCACGGCTCTTTCATTTAAGATAAAAATTAGGATATAATCTCCCTTAACCGGTTCATGACGAATCGGGTATTTTGTCGTCGCTGTATTTCAGATAATTAACTTTTGTTAAAATCTAATTTTTTTCATTTTGACATATGAACCGCACCAGTCTGGTGAAGCTCATCGAAACGTGCCTCATGAGTTCAGCCATTCCCTTTCTCTTGTCAGAGCGCTTTTTGCGGAGTCCCTTCCATATTGAGAACACCGAGAATACGATCCTCTGAATCGTGTCCAGGTTACGCGCTGCATTCAATGTCTTGCGTTTGACCTTGTCCTGCATAAGATTGAAGTCCAGTCACCAGTGCATGCTTTCCACCGACCAGTGATTGCGGACGATCGCTCCGAGCAACGGTGTATCCGTCGGCAGACTGCTTACATACAATCGCCTTTCATGTGTATGTGCCCCCGTCGACTTCCTGACAGTATCGGCCTCGCATTCTATAATTGTCATTCTCCCTCCCCATTTGTCCTTGTCAGCAATTATATCCAGCCCGTCATGGATACGATATGTCCTGGTCTCTATCCTTCCATGTCCAAGCTCGGGTCCTTCGGTGTATGAATACAGAGGAACGTGCAATTTGAGCTTGTCCTCAATTCCGTATCTTAACGAGGGCTGGTTGACCTTGAGCTCAACCAGGAAATCTCCTCCCTTTTTTGCAGTGCAGTTGGCCGCATATGCGCCAATCAGATTTTCTTGGTCAAGTGGATTCATTATTTTGTGTAACTGTTTGTTTTTCACCTTTAAAGTTACAAAAAATCTGCCACTTGACCAAACTTTTTCACTGTTTATTTTTCTGAAAATCAAAGAAATGCATACAATGTAGGACCTCTGCGCAAAGAGTATTTATCGCTATAAAATATAAGGAATTCTGAAAGTACATGGCTTTTTTAAATGAAAGAGCCGTGTCAGATATTAGATTAAATTTTTTATTGTAAGAAAATTTATTACC